>JBAQER010000810.1:0-18240 GCA_049286845.1 Bradyrhizobium sp. | reverse complement strand
ATCAGGCGTAGCAGGGCGGTCAATGCTGCGAGCCGAGCATTCTACTTTGCATGGGGTTGTTTTCGCGTTTCTTGGTGGAAGCCCTGCGGTAGGCAATCCGCCGCGTCCGGGACACCGGATCGTCGGCGTTTCGCGCGCTTACGGCAAGTCGATCCAACCCATCATGCTCTGGACTGGAAAGGGACGAATGCCGCCCGGCCGCCGCAACTAGCCGGCCCCGAGCGTGACCGCGATGTTGTAGGTCGCAAAACTCGCCGCGTAGGCCAGCACGAACATATAGGCGAAGGTGATCGCCATCCATTTCCAGCTTCCGGTCTCGCGGCGGATCACCGCCAGCGTGGAGGCGCATTGCGGCGCGAAGATGTACCAGACCAGGAGCGACAGCGCGGTGGCGAGACTCCATTTCGTCGCCAGCAACTGGCCGATCTGCTCGGCAGCTTCCTTGCCGCCCTCGATGGCATAGACGGTGCCGAGTGCTGCGACCGCGACTTCGCGCGCCGCCATGCCCGGGATCAGCGCGACAGCGATCTGCCAGTTGAAGCCGACCGGGGCCAGCAGGGGTTCGATCGCCTTGCCGATGACAGCGGCGAGGCTGTAGTTGATGGCGGGATCGGCAGCGCCGGCCGGCGGCTGCGGGAACGACGCCAGAAACCAGATCAGCACCATCATCGAGAAGATCGTGGTGCCGGCGCGCTGCAGGAACATCTTCGCCCGTGTGTAGATGCCGATCGCGATGCTGCGCGGGCGCGGCATCTTGTAATCCGGCAGTTCCAGCATGAATGGCGCCGGGGCATAGTCGCGCAGCATGAAGAACTTGATCAGGAACGACATGCCGAGCGCGCTGGAGATACCGGCCGCGTAGAGGCCGAACATCACCAGCCCCTGCAGATTGACGAAGCCCCAGATCTGCTTTGCCGGGATGAAGGCCGAGATGATCAGCGTGTAAACCGGAATCCGCGCCGAACAGGTCATCAGCGGCGCGATCAGGATGGTGGTCAGCCGGTCGCGGCGGTTGTCGATCACCCGTGTCGCCATGATGCCGGGGATCGCGCAGGCGAAACTCGACAGCAGCGGAATGAAGGCGCGGCCGTGCAGGCCGGCGCCGCCCATGATGCGGTCCATCAGGAACGCCGCGCGCGCCATGTAGCCGAAATCTTCCAGCAGCAGGATGAACAGGAAGATGATGATGATCTGCGGCAGGAACACGACGACGCTGCCGACGCCGGAGATCACGCCGTTCTGCAGGAAGCTTTGCAGGAGGCCGGCAGGCAGGGTGTCATGAACCAGTTGCCCGAGTGCTGCAAAAGCCGAACTCAGGAGTTCCATCAGCGGCTGCGCCCATGCGAACACCGCCTGGAACATCACGAACAGGATCAGCGCCAGGATCGCCAGCCCCGCCACCGGGTGCAGCACCACGGCGTCGATCCGCGCGGTCCAGGTGTCTGGCCGCAGTGGCAGGCTGATGGTTTCGGCGATGATGCGGTCGGCCTCGCGCTGGGTGGCGCGCAATTGCGCCACCGTGAGCGGCTGCCAGAGATTGGGCTGCAGCGGGTGAGGCGTTTCCGCGGCGATGATCTCGTCGGTCCGGCGCAACAGCTCGGCGGTGCCGCCCTTGCGCACGGCGATCGAGGTCACGACGGGGATGCCGAGCGCCGCCGATAGCCGCGGCACGTCCACGGTGACGCCGCGGCGAGTGGCGATATCGAACATGTTGAGCACCAGCATCAGCGGCCGGCCGGTGCTCTTGAGCTCGAGCACGAGGCGGATCGTCAGCCGCAGATTCGTGGAATCGGCCACGCAAAGCACGAGGTCGGGCAGCGCCTCGCCGGCGGTGCGGCCGAGCACGACGTCGCGGGTGATCTCTTCATCGGGGCTGCGGCCGCGCAGCGAATAGGTGCCGGGCAAATCGACCAGCGACACCTGGCGGCCTGTTGGCGTGACGAACGAGCCTTGCTTGCGCTCGACCGTGACGCCCGGATAGTTCGCCACCTTCTGGCGGCTGCCGGTGAGCGCATTGAACAGCGAGGTCTTGCCGCTGTTCGGCGTGCCCACCAGGGCCAGATGCAGCAGCGGAGCTTCCATGAATTCAAGATCCGGTCGCGTCAGGCGACAATAATGGCCATGGCCTCGCGCCGGCGCACTGCGATCGTGACGTTCTCGACGCGAACCGCGATCGGATCGCGGCCGACGATGCCTTCGTGCAGGACCTCGACCTTGGCGCCTTCGACGAAGCCGAGTTCGATCAGCCGGCTCTCCAGCTCATGGGCCGACAGCGCCGAGCCGGAATCTCCGGCGGCGAGCTGCTGGATCACACCCGAATAGCCGCGCTTGGCCAGCCCCAAGGGCATTCCAGGGGCCGAATGCGGACGCGCGCCGTTCTGTTGAGTCATGGTTTCTTATTTCCAACCGGCGGCGGGCCGGTCAAGGCTGGCGGTCGAAATGCGGCGGCACCTTAGAGCAATTATAAGCAATCCGCGCACCTTCCCGGGCTCTGCAACACCTTCGGATCAACTCCTTAAACGCTTGAAAGCCGGACCCGTATTGATCCAGCGCAATCCTTCTCCGGCAGTTGAATCTTCCGGGGAATGCCGCGGCCCAAGCGGGGTTTACACCTCTGGCTGGAGGGATCGCTCACAATGCAGCACCAGGAGGGTCGCATGATCATCTCCGCGACAAGGTTGATAACACTGGCTATGTTTCTGGCGGCGCTGATCGCGGCTGCCCCGGTCATCCCGGCGTTGGCCGCCGGGGGAGGCGGTGGCGGTGGTGGTGGCGGCAATGATCCCTATGGCTCTTCCTATCCTTCGACTAGCTCGCCCTCGGCGGGTACCAAGGCCACTGGCACTACCCACAAGGGCAAAAAGAAGACCGACAGGCAGTCCTCCCTGTTCGACAACCCCGCCTTTGCCCAGGGGTACCGCGCGGCCTATGCGACGATCTACGATCGCCACGACTATGCCGGCGCCATCGAGCAGCTGAAAGCGCTCGGCCACGACGACCTCGCCAGCGTCGCCAACCTGATCGGCTATTCCTATCGCAAGCTCGGCGACTACAAGCTCTCGCAAGTCTGGTACGAGCGCGCGCTGAAAGCCGACCCGAACCACGTGCTGACCTGGCAATATTACGGCCTCTGGCAGATCGAGCAGGGCAACCGCGACCAGGCGCAATATCATCTGAGCCGGATCGCCGCGATCTGCGGCACTGGCTGCGACGAGTACCGGTCGCTGGCCGTGGCGCTGGAAAAACCGCCCGGCACAGGCCTCGTCTACTGAAATTTGTGGCGCCATTCGGCGGGCGCGCTCCCAGTGGGAGGCGCCCGCGGCTGGCGCGTATTCGGCTAAAGCGCGCCTTCATGCCGACATCTCCACGCCGTGTGTCTCGTCATCGGTCAGGATTTCGAAAGCCGCGCGGCTCTTCGTCTCCAGCACCTCTGTCGTACCGGCGCGCCTGTCCGTGAGACGCAGCGTACAGCGGGCAATCTTGCTGTTGAGGCAGTGTTTCACGCCACCCGGCGGATTGTAGTAGCGCAATCCCACGAACGCCTCCCGCGGCGCCGATATCGTGGCTGCGATCTCGGCATCCCGGTTTCGCGACGCAAATTGCCACGAAAAATATCCGAACTTTCCTCTGGCCCGGATCGCCTGCCCCAATCCCGTGAACACGTATTCCCTCTGCATGTGGCGAAGCACCATGGGCGTGATCGGCGGCGTCCAGAACGGTCCGAGCCGAAGCAGCGCGGTCGCCACCTCCAGAAAGCTGTCGGACTGGTTGTCGAACCCGGCAACCTGGCCCCACGCATAGAGATCGGTGTGGCGAGATCCCCAATTGTGGTTTTGGCTGCCGATCCAGTCGGCGATCTCGATCTGCTTTCCGTCGACGGACAGCACGCCGCCAAAGCGCGCCATCGGCAGGCTGACGACGCTCTTGGCGGCGGGAAAGCGGCCCTGGTACAGCGCGAGAGGCAGCAGGAGAGCCGGCGGCGAATCCCCCTCGAATTTCAGGTCCCAGGCGAAACGGTGTTGCGTGCCTTCGATGGTTCCCTCGAGCCGGTTCGGAAGCAGCGTCGCCTTGCCGACGCGCACGCCGAACGACGAGGCATCGAAGTCGCAATCCGAAAGCCGGTACTCCTGCTTTGCGACCGCGTGGCGATTCTGTTCGGCATCGAAAAAAATCGCCCAGAGTTCGCCGATCGCATCGCCTGGACGCCCCTTGGGACTGAAGATCGTGTAGCGGATCCAGAAGGCCTGCGCGCGATGCGGGTGGTTCGCGCGTACAAAGAAACTCTCGTAGTGACCCTCGGGTTGGCCGCGATAGCGCGTGAAGTTCACACCTCGCGAAAATGCCTCCAGCCGGTACTGCATGCTTGTCCGCCCTGCGGCCCTCGATCGGCTGCTGCGATCAGTTCCAATTCGCCAACACGCGGCTCGATGCCGCGCCTAGCCCTGCGGCTTTGGATCCGGTGCGGCAGCGGTGGCGGCGGCGGCGCGGGTCCGGAAATAGTCGAGCACGAACAGCCGAATGGCCGAGGACAGATTGCCCTGCTGGCGGTTGGAGTCGATCTCGCCGACCAGTTCGGACAGCGTCATGTCGCGCAGGCCCGAGATTTCCTTCATGCCGTTCCAGAATGCCTCTTCGAGGCTGACGCTGGTCTTGTGGCCGGCGACCACGATCGAGCGTTTTACGACCGGCGATTTCATGGCGCGTCCTCACCGTCGATGCGATGCTGATCCAGCAGATCCTTCGCACGGCTGCTGCGCTGTTCGTCCAGAACGCGGTCGGATTTGGTTCGGCCGAACCGCGCCCGGTTGGCGTCGGCCTGCTTTGCCGACGCCTCGCGCTCGGCGCGCTTCTTGAATCGCTTCAGGTTGACCACGTCCCCCATGCCTGCCTCCGTCATCCAAATACTGAAGGGCAAGAGAAATAGTTGCGAGGGCGTAAGTGGCTTTTCGCCTCGGCCGGCTCGGTCGACATCCCAGGAAATCCCCGTTAGTGCCTTCTAATAGCATAAAAATATGTTTCGCTCTGCGAAAACCAAATATTGCAGTGCTCTACCATGAGCTAGATCAAACACAATAGCCGATTTGTCTCAGTCTTTAGGTGTTATGCTCTATAATTATATCGTTGCCCCGCAATTTCACGGGGGCTTGCTGCGGCGGTCAGCCGGGGTGTGTCATTTTGTCCGGCTGCACCAGCCGGTCGAATTCGGCTGCCGAAACCAACCCCAGCCGCACCGCCTCTTCTCTCAGCGTGGTTCCGCGGCCGTGGGCCGACTTCGCGACCTTGGCCGCATTGTCGTAGCCGATTTTCGGCGCCAGCGCGGTGACCAGCATCAGCGAGCGTTCCATCAAATCCCGGATGCGCTTTTCGTCGGCGCGGATTCCCTCGACGCAGTTGACGGTGAAGGAGCGCGCGACGTCGGCCAGCAATTGAATGGACTGCATCATGCAATGGGCCATGACCGGCTTGTAGACGTTCAGCTCGAAATGGCCCTGGCTGCCGGCGACGGTGATGGCGGTGTGGTTCCCGAACACCTGACAGCACACCATGGTCATCGCTTCGCACTGAGTCGGGTTGACCTTGCCCGGCATGATCGACGAGCCCGGTTCGTTTTCAGGCAGGATCAATTCGCCGAGGCCGGAGCGCGGACCCGATCCCAGGAAGCGGATGTCGTTGGCGATCTTGAACAGCGCGGTCGCCACCGAATTGATCGCGCCGTGCACGAATACGTAAGCGTCGTTGGCAGCCAGCGCCTCGAACTTGTTGGCGGCGCTGGTGAACGGCAATCCTGTAATCCTGGCGACCTGCCGTGCGAACAGCCTCGCGAATTTCGGTTTCGAGTTGAGGCCGGTGCCGACCGCGGTGCCGCCTTGCGCCAGCGGATAAAGATCCTTCACCGCCACGCGCAGCCGCGCGATGCCGCTCGCGACCTGCGCCGCATAGCCGGAGAATTCCTGGCCCAGCGTCAGCGGCGTGGCGTCCTGGGTGTGCGTCCTTCCGATCTTGACGATGCGGGCGAACGCCTTTTCCTTTTTTCGCAGCGCGCGATGCAGCTCGCTCAGCGCGGGGATGAGATCGGCTGTGATGCGCTGGACGGCGGCGATATGCATGGCGGTCGGGAACGAGTCGTTCGACGACTGGCTCATGTTGACGTGGTCGTTGGGATGAACCGGCTTCTTGGCGCCGAGCTCGCCGCCCAACAGTTCGTTGGCGCGATTGGCGATCACCTCATTGAGGTTCATGTTGGTCTGGGTGCCGGAGCCGGTCTGCCAGACCACCAGCGGAAAATGATCGTCGAGCTTGCCGTCAATCACCTCGCGCGCGACGCGCGCAATGGCACCGGCGCGGCGCGCATCGATCAGCCCGAGTTCGCGGTTGGTTTCGGCTGAGGCCAGTTTGACCATGCCGAGTGCGCGGACGATGGCCATCGGCATCCGGTCCTGGCCGATGCGAAAGTTCTGCCGGGAGCGCTCGGTCTGCGCGCCCCAATAGCGGTCGGCGGGAACCTCGATCGGACCGAAGCTGTCGCTCTCGCTGCGGGTGGATTTCGTTCGTGATGGAGATGTCGATCGGGCCATGAATGACGTCCGTTGCGCGAGGTCGCGACTTTCGGAACCGGCGCACGGCCTGTTCCGCGCGACGGCGGCATCTTCATTCTACACGGCCGCAGGATTTCCTGCCCGCGGATTATTTCTTGCGGAAGCGATCGAGCCGCACCACTTCGGCGCCCTCGCTCGGCTTGGCCGGCTCGTCCTTGGTTTCGGCGGCAGGCGCCGCAACCGGCAGCCCGGAGGGGGCGGCGACGGCCGGCAGGTTCGCCGTCGGCGCCTCGGCCGCAGCGTCCGCCGGCTCGAACTGCAGGCCGAACTGCACCGACGGGTCGAAGAAGCTCTTGATCGCGTTGAACGGAACCACCAGCCGCTCGGGAATTCCGCCGAACGACAGCCCGACCTCGAAACGGTCTTCGGTCACCACCAGGTCCCAGAACTGGTGCTGAAGGATGACGGTCATTTCTTCCGGATATTGCGCGAGCAGCCGCGGCGACAGCTTTACGCCCTCGGCGGTGGACAGGAAGGTGATGAAGAAATGGTGTTCCCCGGGCAGGCCGTGCTCGGCGGCGTCGGCCAGCACGCGGCGCAGCACGCCGCGCAGCGCGTCGCGCGCCAGCACGTCGTATCGGATGTGATCGGTCGCCATGGTCTGTCCTGTCGCGTCTAAAATCCTGCCGGCGGCTCGGCGGCAATGCCCCGACTCGCCTGTTCAGGCCATGCTACCCCGGCAGCGGGCCGAGGTCAGCAGGCGTTACCGTCGCTGGTGGAAATTCCAGCAAACGGCTCAATTTCCGGCAAATCGAATGAAGTGGAGGCTTCTGTTGCCAGGTGCCTCCGAACCCCGCCTAGCGGAGCTTAACCCACTAGGACTTTAGACGTGGTTTTTCAAACCGCTTAAGCGGCCTGAGCAACCGGAGCATAGTTGTCGTTTGCAACTATTGCATAGCCCGATAACGGCGGAACCATACCGGGAAAAAACACGTCCTTTACGCCCTCGTCGATCCTGTTTCGCCCCCGCCGAAACCCGCGTTCTGGCATGGCGGGCTTGGGTGGAGGCGCCGGGTACTGCCCCCGGGTCCGAATGGTTTATTGCGACGGCCATTTATTTCCATAGCCGGCGAACCGGCACCTCCAATATAGGGGGCAAATCTCTGGAAAAACAGAGCCGGAACGCTGCATTTGGACAGGGACTGGACCCTCGTTGGCCGGGGCGGAGCCCCGCCGTTCCAAATCTCGGACCTGCCCTTGGATCGACGTGTCGCGATATCGCAGATGTCGCCGGGGGGGGGCCGGATGTGCCGATCGTAACCTGATCTGCTTCCGTCGCCGCCACGGTGCTGGCCTTTGCCAACCGTCTCAATCCGCCCTGGTTGCTGCTGGCCGGGGGATGGGGTTTTGCTGGCGTTACCTGACGAAAATCGGTAGGCAGGATCGCCGGACCGGTATGACAGCCATCCAAACAGAATGGGCGAGAAGCCCTGTGCTGGGGAGAGAGATCGATGAGTGATACGCCGAGCCATGGGCCGGTCAAATACATCATGCCGAAATGGATACGCGGTCCGCAGGATTTCGTCGGCGGCCTGGCACTGATTGCAATCGCAGTATTCGCCTTGTGGGCATCGAGCGATCTTCAGGGCATGCGAGGATTTTCGTTCGGAGCCGGAACCGCGCCCCGCATGTTCGGGTTTCTGTTGCTTGGCCTCGGCATCGCGGTGATGATCGTCGGTCTCGTGAGCGATGGCGAGCATATTACGACCTATGCGTGGCGAGGCCCGCTGTTCGTATCGCTGGCCATTCTTTCCTTTGCGATCACGATCCGGCCGCTGGGTCTGGTGGTTTCGGCCTTTGCGAGCTTCATCATTTCAGCGTTCGGCACCCCGGAAACCAAGTGGAAGGAAACCATTATCGTCGGCATTTGCCTGACGACCTTCTGCAGCCTGTTGTTCCCCTACGCGCTCGGTCTGCCTTTGCAGATGTGGCCGAAATTTCTGATCCGGTGAGGGTGTGATGGGAGATATCTTTTCGAACCTGGGTCTCGGTTTCGGCGTCGTATTCCAGTTGGTGCAGTGGACTCCCGCCTTTCTCGGCGGCATGTCGATTCCCATCCCCGTCAACATTCTGTTGTGCCTGATTGGTGCGCTGGTAGGCACGCTGGTCGGCGTGCTGCCGGGCATCGGCACCATTGCCACGGTGGCCATGCTGTTGCCGATCACCTTCGGTCTGCCGCCGGTCGGCGCGCTGATCATGCTCGCCGGCATCTACTACGGCGCCCAATATGGCGGCTCGACGACCTCGATCCTGGTCAACATTCCGGGCGAGGCAGGCTCCGTGGTGACCGCGCTCGACGGTTTCCAGATGGCCAAGCAGGGCCGGGCAGGTCCGGCGCTGGCGATCGCCGCGATTGGCTCGTTCTTTGCGGGCTGCGTCGCTACCGTGCTGATCGCGGTGCTCGGCGCGCCGCTGACCAAGCTCGCGCTGGCCTTCGGGCCCGCCGAATATTTCTCGCTGATGGTGCTCGGCCTGATCTTCGCCGTGGTGCTCGCCAAGGGATCGGTGTTGAAGGCGATCGCGATGATCGTGTTCGGCCTGCTGCTGTCGATGGTCGGGTCCGACATCGAGACCGGCGCATCGCGGATGTCCTTCAACATCCCCGAACTCGCGGACGGCCTCGGCTTTGCCACCGTCGCGATGGGTCTGTTCGGCTTCGCCGAGATCATCCGCAATCTCGATGCCGGCGGTGAAAGCGACCGCGAACTGGTGCAGCAGAAGGTCACTGGCCTGATGCCGACCAGGAAAGACATGACGGATTCCGCGCCGGCGATCCTGCGTGGCACGGTGCTGGGATCGATCCTCGGCATTCTGCCGGGTGGCGGCGCGGTCATCGCCTCGTTCGCGGCCTATACCATGGAAAAGAAGCTGTCCAAGAATCCGTCGCGGTTTGGCCGCGGCGCGATCGAGGGCGTGGCGGCGCCGGAAAGCGCCAACAATGCGGCTGCCCAGACCTCGTTCATTCCGCTCTTGACGCTCGGCATTCCGCCCAATGCGGTGATGGCGCTGATGGTCGGCGCCATGACGATCCACGGTATCGTGCCGGGACCGCAGGTGATGCAGAAGCAGCCCGAACTCGTCTGGGGCATGATCGCCTCGATGTGGGTCGGCAACCTGATGCTGCTGATCATCAATCTGCCGCTGGTCGGGATCTGGGTGAGGCTCTTGCGCGTGCCGTATCGCCTGATGTTCCCGTCGATCGTGATTTTCTGTGCGATCGGCATCTATTCGGTGAACAACGCGCCGATGGACGTGGTGCTGGCCGGCATATTCGGGCTGCTCGGCTATTGGTTGATCAAGCACGATTTTGAGCCTGCGCCGCTGCTGCTAGGCATGGTGCTCGGACCCCTGATGGAAGAAAACCTGCGCCGGGCGCTGTTGATCTCGCGCGGCGACTGGTCGGTGTTCGCTACCCGTCCGCTTTCGGCGGTGTTGATGGCGATCGCTGCGTTCCTGCTGGTGATGGCGGTATTGCCGTCGCTGCGCAAGAAGCGCGACGAGGTGTTCGTGGAATCCGAGAGCTGACATGCCTCGGAGCGCGGCATCCCGAAGTCCAAATCGACTTCGGGATGCTGGGTAATCTAACGTAAGTGTCGGCCGGCCGTGCCGGTATCGCGGTAATGGGCCAGCGTGATCCCGGCGACGGCCGAACGCACGCCGGCGGCGCTGGTGAAGAGCGAAATCGCCAAGTGGACGCCGGTTCTCAAGCCCGCAACCAACTGATTGCGCTCGGCGAAACCGATTTGAGGGCAGGGACGGAGCGTCCCTGTTCCCCTTGCCTTAAGCCGGCCAAATCCTCATTTTTCCGGGTATAATCGAGTGCTCCGGCCGAGTCGGCACTGTCGATCGGCCGGACCGCCCGCTAAGACTTGGGCTTCCCGGGATCCGCAACGCCATGAATCAGTACCACAATCTGCTCGAACGGATTCTCTCTGACGGCGCGGAGAAGCACGACCGCACCGGCACCGGTACGTTGTCGATCTTCGGCCATCAGATGCGCTTCAACCTGGCCGCCGGCTTCCCGATGCTGACCACCAAGAAGCTGCCGCTGAAATCGATCGTGCACGAGCTGCTGTGGTTCCTCAAAGGCGACACCAACATCAAATACCTCAAGGATAACGGCGTTTCGATCTGGGACGAGTGGGCCGACGCCAATGGCGATCTCGGCCCGGTCTATGGATCGCAGTGGCGGTCGTGGCCGGCGCCGGATGGGCGTCACATCGACCAGATCTCCAACGTCATCGACATGATCCGGCGCAATCCGGATTCGCGGCGCCTGATCGTCAGCGCCTGGAATCCGGCCGATGTCGACAAGATGGCACTGCCGCCCTGTCATTGCCTGTTTCAGTTCTACGTCGCCAACGGCAAATTGTCGTGCCAGCTCTATCAGCGCTCGGCCGACGTGTTTCTCGGCGTGCCCTTCAACATCGCTTCCTATGCGCTGCTGACGATGATGGTCGCGCAGGTGACGGGCCTGAAGGTTGGCGACTTCGTTCACAGTTTCGGCGACGTTCACCTTTATTCGAACCATCTCGATCAGGCCCGGCTGCAACTGACGCGCCCGACGCGGCCGCTGCCCACGATGAAGATCGATCCCGGCGTGAAGGACATCTTCGCCTTCCGCTATGAGGACTTCGTGCTCGAAGGCTACGATCCGCACCCGCATATCAAGGCCGAGGTCGCGGTGTGACTGCGACAGCCCGTCCGGAAGTCGTCTTCATCGTCGCGGTCGCCGAGAATGGCGTGATCGGCGCGCATGGCGCGATGCCATGGCGGCTGAAGTCCGACATGCAGCGCTTGAAGGCGATGACGATTGGCAAGCCGGTGGTGATGGGCCGCAAGACCTTCGTCTCGCTGCGCCGACCGCTGCCCGGACGGACCAACATCGTCGTTACGCGCGACGCCGGCTTTCGCGCCGAAGGCGCGGTGGTGACGACGTCGTTCGCCGCCGCCCGCGCGGTCGCGACCGGCGACGCGCTGCGGCGTTTAGCCACTGAGATCGCCGTGATCGGCGGTGCCGAAATCTACGCGCAATGGATGCCGTGCGCCGACCGTCTGGAAATCACCGAAGTCCATGGCCGGCCCGAAGGCGATACGCACTTTCCCGCCATCGATCCGGCCGATTGGGAAGAGGTCGCGCGCGTGCGGCATCCGGCCGGGCCGGACGACAGCGCCGACACCTCCTATGTGACATATCGCCGGCGAAAGCCGCATTAACTCCATTCGGCAATGTTTACATTGACAATTTCCGGTCCGGGCATAGCTCCTTCGAGCCAACAAGCCGCGTTGTAAGGGCCGGGGCGGTCCCCTATAAAGCCGGGCAGATATTGCGGGGCCGGGCGTCTTTGCCCTTTGGCCCGCGAAGGAGACTGTCGATGCCGTGGAAGAATCAAGGCGGAGGCCCGTGGGGCTCCGGTCCGAAAGGGCCATGGGGCTCCGGCCCGCAATCGGGGGGGCCGAGGCCGCCCGATCTCGAGGACCTTCTGCGCCGCGGCCAGGACCGGCTTCAGCAGCTGTTGCCGGGCGGGTATTTCAGCGGCATGGGCGTCGCGATCATCCTGCTTGCGGCCTTGGTGATCTGGGGACTGTCCGGATTCTTCCGCGTCCAGTCCGAAGAACTCGGCGTCGTGCTGCGTTTCGGCAAGCATGTGCGCACGGTGCAGCCGGGTCTGAATTATCATCTGCCGTATCCGATCGAGACCGTGCTGCTGCCGAAGGCGCTGCGGGTTTCCACCATCAACATCGGCATGAACCTGATCGAGGATCCGGCGCGGCGCGGCAGGACGATGCGCGATGTGCCGGAAGAGAGCCTGATGCTGACCGGCGACGAGAACATCGTCGATGTCGACTTCACTGTGCTGTGGCGGATCAAGCCGGACGGCGTCGGCAATTACCTGTTCAACATCCAGAATCCCGAAGGCACCGTGAAGGCGGTGGCCGAAAGCGCGATGCGCGAGGTGATCGGCCGTTCCAACATCCAGCCGATCCTCACCGGCGCCCGCACCACCACCGAGGCCGGCGTGCAGGAACTGATGCAGAAGACGCTCGACAGCTACGGCTCCGGCATCCTGATACAGCAGGTCCAGATGCAGAAGGTCGATCCGCCGGCGCAGGTGATCGATGCGTTCCGCGACGTGCAGGCGGCGCGCGCCGACCTCGAGCGGCTGCAGAACGAAGCGCAGACCTATGCCAACCGCGTCGTCCCCGACGCGCGCGGCCGGGCCGCGCAGATCATCCAGGTCGCCGAAGGCTACAAGGAGCAGGCGGTCGCCGAGGCCAAGGGCCAGAGCGCGCGCTTCCTGAAGGTCTACGACGAATACAAGAAGGCGCCCGATGTCACGCGGCAGCGCATCTATCTGGAGACGATGGAGCGCATTCTCGGCAATGCCGAGAAGCTGGTCTATGACGGCGGCAGTTCGTCGTCCGGGCAGAGCATCGTGCCGTATTTGCCGCTGAGCGAGCTGTCGCCGCGGCGTCAGGCCGCGCCAACCCAACAGCAGGGCGGAGCCGCAAGATGAGATCCGGTATTACAGGTATTGTCTCGCTGATCGTGTTGTTTTTCGTCGTGATCGTCGGCTACAGTTCGGTGTTCACGGTGTCGCAGACCGAACAGGTGCTGGTGGTGCGGCTTGGCGAGCCGGTGCGGGTCGTCACCGATCCAGGCCTGAA
Source organism: Bradyrhizobium sp. (assembly GCA_049286845.1). GTDB lineage: Bacteria > Pseudomonadota > Alphaproteobacteria > Rhizobiales > Xanthobacteraceae > Bradyrhizobium. The sequence continues at coordinate 4,975 of JBAQER010000810.1, read as the reverse complement.
CTTCAAGGCGCCGTTCATCGATACCGTGATCAGTATCGACAAGCGGATCCTCGATCTGGAAAACCCGTCGCAGGAAGTGATCGCGTCGGACCAGAAGCGGCTCGTGGTCGACGCCTTCGCCCGCTACCGCATCAAGAACGCGCTGCGGTTCTATCAGAGCATCGGCTCGATCCAGGCCGCCAACATCCAGTTGACCACGCTGCTCAACGCGTCGTTGCGCCGCGTGCTCGGCGAGGTCACGTTCATCCAGGTCGTGCGCGACGAGCGCGAGGCCCTGATGGCGCGGATCCGCGACCAGCTCGACAAGGAGGCCGACGGCTACGGCATCGAGGTGGTCGACGTGCGGATCAGGCGCGCCGATCTGCCGGAGCAGAACAGCCAGGCGGTCTACCAGCGCATGCAGACCGAGCGGCAGCGCGAAGCCGCCGAGTTCCGCGCCCAGGGCGGCCAGAAAGCGCAGGAGATCAGGTCCAAAGCCGATCGCGAAGCCACCGTGATCATCGCCGAAGCCAATTCGACCGCCGAGCAGGTGCGCGGCGCGGGCGACGGCGAACGCAACCGGCTGTTCGCCGAAGCCTATGGCAAGGATCCGGATTTCTTCGCGTTCTACCGCTCGATGACCGCCTACGAGACCGGGCTGCGCAGCAACGATACCCGCTTCCTGCTGCGTCCGGACTCCGACTTCTTCAAGTTCTTCAGCAATTCGTCGGGCAAGCCGCCGGTGGCGGCGGCGCCACCGGCGGCTGCGGCGGTCGCGCCGAAGCCGTAACGGTGCTGGCGCAAGATCGGGGCGAAGCGGATGCCGCTTCGCCCTGCCGAAGCGTTTTCGAGCGAAGTGGAAGCCGGTTCGCGTGAAGAAGCGCGCCGAACCCAAGGATGGCCTCGATTCCATTTCGATCGGAACCGAGGCTCCAAAACCAAGAACAACGTCAAGCGGGAGGTTTCAGTCCGATGAGGTCCATTGCGTTCGCCGACTTCCTCATCGGTCTGGGCATTCTGTTCGTGCTTGAGGGCCTCTTGTTCGCGGCCAGCCCGGCCTGGATGCGCCGGGCCATGAAGAGCGCGCTGGAGACCCCGGACAACATTTTGCGCGTCGTCGGCATCGGATCGGCGGTCGCCGGCCTGATCCTGATCTGGTTCGTGCGGCGCTGATCGCCACGGTCGGGGCGGGCAGAAAATCCTGCCGTAACAACGCGATCGTGAGCGATTGGCGTCGGTTTTTCGCCGGAATGTCCAGCTCAAATGCTTGCGCCAAAGCCCGGTTCGGGCGCACTGTGGCTGCCAAATCCCGACCCGCTTCATAGAGAGACGCTGACATGACCGGTGCGATTCGTTGCCAGAGCCGTCGCTTCCGTCCCCTGGTGGCCGCAGTCTGCCTTGGCGCCGCAAGCGTTCTTTCCGCGCCGGCTTTGGCCCGGGGGCCCGACGGCATTGCCGACGTCGCCGAGAAGGTGATCGACGCCGTCGTCAACATCTCGACCTCGCAGACCGTCGAAGCCAAGGGCGGGTCTTCCGGCGGCGACAGGGGCGCGATGCCGCAACTGCCGCCCGGCTCGCCGTTCGAGGAATTCTTCGACGATTTTTTCAAGAACCGCCGCGGCGGCCCGGGAGGCGGTTCCAAGGGCGGTGAGGCGCAGCCGCGCAAGACCAACTCGCTCGGCTCCGGCTTCATCGTCGACACCGCGGGTATTGCCGTGACCAACAATCACGTCATCGCGGACGCCGACGAGATCAACATCATCATGAACGACGGCACCAAGATCAAGGCCGAGCTGGTCGGCGTCGACAAGAAGACCGATCTGGCGGTGCTGAAGTTCAAGCCGCCGGCGAAGCCGCTGGTCGCGGTGAAGTTCGGCGATTCCGAAAAGCTCCGGCTCGGCGAATGGGTGATCGCGATCGGCAACCCGTTCAGCCTCGGCGGCACGGTCACCGCCGGCATCGTCTCGGCGCGCAACCGCGACATCAATTCCGGTCCCTATGACAGCTACATCCAGACCGACGCCGCCATCAACCGCGGCAATTCCGGCGGCCCGCTGTTCAACCTCGATGGCGAAGTCGTCGGCGTCAACACGCTGATCATCTCGCCGTCGGGCGGCTCGATCGGCATCGGCTTTGCGGTGCCGTCGAAGACCGTGATCGGCGTGGTCGATTCGCTGCGGCAGTTCGGCGAGCTGCGCCGCGGCTGGCTCGGCGTCCGTATCCAGCAGGTTACCGACGAGATCGCCGAAAGCCTCAACATCAAGCCCGCGCGCGGCGCGCTGATCGCCGGCGTCGAGGAAAAGGGCCCGGCGAAGCCCGCCGGCATCGAGCCCGGCGACGTCGTCGTCAAATTCGACGGCAAGGACATCAAGGAGCCGAAGGACCTGTCGCGCGTGGTGGCCGGCACCGCGGTCGGCAAGGAAGTTGATGTCGTCATCATCCGCAAGGGCAAGGAAGAGACCCGCAAGGTCATGCTCGGCCGCCTCCAGGACGACAAGGCGGTGCAGGCCTCGGCCAAGACCAAGGAAGAGCCCGCGGAAAAGCCGGTGACGCAGAAGGCGCTCGGCCTCGATCTCGCCACCCTCAGCAAGGACCTGCGCACCCGCTACAAGATCAAGGACAGCGTCAAGGGCGTCATCATCACCGGCGTCGACAACGCCTCCGACGCCGCCGAAAAGCGGCTCAGCGCCGGCGACGTGATCGTCGAGGTCGCGCAGGAGTCGGTCGCCAACGCCGCCGACATCAAGAAGCGCGTCGATCAGCTGAAGAAGGACGGCAAGAAGTCGGTGCTGCTATTGGTGTCGAACGCCGAGGGCGAATTGCGGTTCGTGGCGCTGAGCGTGCAGTAGGACAGACACACCTCGTCATGGCCGGGCTGGACCAGATCAAGTCCGGGCATGACGACTGAGTGCGCGGAGCCTATCCTCCCGCGAACTCGTCCCGCCGATAGCCCTGCGCATAAAGCAGCGCGGTGAGATCGCCGTGGTCGATCCTTGCCGCCGCGGCCGCGGCGACGGCGGGCTTGGCGTGGTAGGCGACGCCGAGGCCGGCAGCCTGGATCATGCCGAGGTCGTTGGCGCCGTCGCCGGTGACCAGCGTGTCGATCTCGTCGAGATCGAAGGACTCGCGCAGCTCAATCAGGGTGGCGAGCTTGGCGGCACGGCCGAGGATCGGCTCCCTGACCTCGCCGACCAATTGGCCGTCCCGGGTCAGCAACTGATTGGCGCGGTTCTCCTGAAACCCGATCGCCTCCGCCACCGCTTTGGTGAACAGCGTGAAGCCGCCCGAGATCAGGCAGGTCCAGGCGCCGTGGGCGCGCATGGTCATGACCAGCTCGCGGCCGCCCGGCGTCGGCGTGATGCGCTTCTTCAGCACCTCCTCGACAACGCTGACGGACATGCCCTTCAGCAGCGCGACCCGCTCGCGCAACGCCGGCTCGAACTCGATCTCGCCGCGCATCGCGCGTTCGGTGATGGCGGCGACATGCGGCTTCAGGCCGACGAAATCCGCCAGCTCGTCGATGCATTCCTGGCCGATCATGGTGGAATCCATGTCGGCCAGAAAAAGCTTCTTGCGCCGGGCGGCCTGAGGCTGCACGACAATGTCGATCGGCAAATCGCCGCGGGCCTCGCGCAGGCGGTTCTCGATGACCCGGGTATCGTGGTGGCCTTCGAAGGGAATATCGACGGCGACTTCGTCGAACAGCCATTGCGGGGCGCCGGCCGAGGGCAGAATGGCGCGCGCGCCGTCGACCACGGTCGAGTCGAGCGCGGGGTTGGCGGGATTGCAGATGAGCGTGGCGACGAGAGACATTTGACGTGAATTCACCTGACGACAGCAAGGCCGTGCTTATCGCAGGGCCGACCGCCAGCGGCAAGTCGGCCCTGGCGCTCGAGCTTGCGCAAAAAACCGGCGGCGTCGTCATCAATGCCGATTCCATGCAGGTGTATCGCGACCTGCGCGTTCTCACCGCGCGTCCGACGCCGGAAGAGGAAGCGCAGGTTCCGCACCGGCTCTATGGCCATGTCGATGCCGCGGTGAATTTTTCCGCCGGCGCCTGGGTAGCCGATGCGGCCAAGGTGCTGGCGGAGCTGCGCGCGCAAAATCGCCTGCCGATCTTCGTCGGCGGCTCCGGCCTGTATTTCAAGGCGCTGACATCAGGGCTGTCGGCGGTGCCGCCGATCCCCGCCGAAATACGCGACAGCGTGCGTGCGCGACTGGAGCGCGATGGCGTCGAGGCGCTGCATGCCGAACTGTCGCGACGCGATCCGGCATCGGCCGAACGCCTGAAACCACGCGATCGCACCCGCATCGCCCGCGCCCTGGAGGTGGTCGAGGCGACCTCGCGTTCGCTGACCGACTGGCATCGCGACGGGTTGCCGCCGCTGTTGCCGCAAGCCTCATTCCGCGCGCTGTTTCTCGCGCCCGATCGCGATCAGCTCTATGCGCGGATCGACGCGCGCTTCGATGCGATGCTGAAAGCCGGCGCACTGGAGGAGGTCGCGGCGTTGGCGGCGCGGCATCTCGATCCGCTGCTGCCGGCGATGAAGGCGCATGGCGTGCCGGCCCTGGTCCGGTATCTTGCCGGCGAGATCAGCCTGGAGGAGGCGGCCGAGACCGGCCGCGCCGATACCAGGCACTATGCCAAGCGGCAGTTCACCTGGTTCAGGCACCAATTGCCGGAGTTCGAGTGGGTGCGGCCGGAGCAGGCGGGGGAGTGGCTCTCGGCAGTCATTCCGGGGCTGGTCCTTCGGACCATCCCGGAATGACGGGGTGGGAAGGGGGCGCGCATGGCTGGAAGCCGCATTTTCGCTCTCGCCCGGGGCAAAAAACCCCGCTAAGCTGTAAGTCTGCGTCGATTGCTGCCCGTGGCTTGACTTTCCAGGCTGGGACAGTATGTTTCGCGCAACCTTTGGGAAGCCCGAGCGGTCGAATGCGTAAGATTATGACCACACTCCTTATCGTCGTCGTACCCAAGCGCACCGCCGGGGATGGC
>JBAQER010000809.1:0-11111 GCA_049286845.1 Bradyrhizobium sp. | reverse complement strand
TTGGAAGAAACACTACACCGGAATTCGAGAACTTTCAATTCGCGTGGATCGAGGCGGTCGGGCTTGCGCAGCGGCCAGGTCGGCGTGAACGAACTGCGTCTGCTTCACAGCAAGGCGTTGCTGTTTGGCGGCGGTCTCTGCTGTACTACGGCGCCGGAATGGCCAGCAGGCTGGAAATGCTGCGCCCACGTATGTCGTAGACGCGGGCAAACACCACGTCGTCGCGCTTGATTTCGACCATGACAGGCGCGGTCAGTCCCTTGCAGTAGAACTCGCCGAGCGTCATGGCGAAGTCGGCGGCATTCGAGTCCCAGCCGATCGTGAAGTCGGGGCCGAGCGCGACCTGGGCGGGGCGTTGCGGGCCGCACACCGCGACCTTCCATTTGCGCCCCCTGGGCGATGCTTCCTGCCGTTCGACGATTTCCTCGCGCAGGCCATCGGAAGCCTGCTTCAGCGCGAGACCCCAGTAATCCAGCATGAACAGATCGTTGGCGCCGCGAACCGTGCCCGCGACGTGATTGAAGTGGGTGTACTGGTAGGGATGCAGCCGGATCATTTCGCCGAGCGGCAGCAGCAAGCCGAACGTGAATATGGCCACGGCGACGGGCTGCCAGCTGCGGCCGTTCGTCTTGAGCCAGTTCATTCCCCACGCGAAGGCTGCGCCTGCAAGCACGGCCATCGGCGGGATGACGAATATGAAATGGCGAATGCCGTTGTAGAGCGCCGGGCGCTTCACCATCGCCACCACCAGCGGCAGCGTCGCCGCGAGCGTGAGCATCAGCAGGATGGTCTTGCGGCGGGCCGGCACACCGCCGCGGAACAGCGACACTAACGTGCCAACGACACCGACAGCGGCAAGACCCAGCAGGATTTCGGGAAGCTGCAGGGCGAACAGCGTCGGCAGATACGACCATGGCATGTCCGGTACCGACACCAGCGCGCCACCGAACATTTCCTTCCACGGTTTCTCGAAGAAGTTCGAGAAATAGGTCAGGGCCTGGAAGGGATTGCCCGGCTCCATGATCGACCACGGCCAGATCAGCCCCATCACGAGATAGCCGAGGACCAGGCCGGGCAGCAGCAAGTACACGACATGGGCGAAGCGGCGGGCGGCTTCACGCGCGCCTTGCCTGTGAATCTCCTCGAGCAACAGCGGTACAAAGCCAACCGCGGCATAGACCAGGGCCAGTCCGCCGAGAATCCGCGAACCGATCGACAGGCCCGCGCCGATCCCGACGATCAGAATGGTGCGCGGCGAGGGCGAGGGGTATTCCTGAGCCAGACGGACGAGGCCGAGCATCAGGATCACCATCGAAACTGCGAATGGCGCGTCCTTCGGATTCATGAACATGTGCCCGTAGTAGGTCGGGCACAGCGCCAGCAGCAGCAGCGTTGCGAGTCCAGCCAGCGGGCCTCCGACACGCCGGCCAAGCCGCCACGTCACCGCAAGACCGATCAGGCCGACGACGGCGCCAAGCAGGCGGCGGGTTTCAAACAGTTCGAGCGGGATGATCTTGTGCAGCAGTGCGGCCGCCATGTCGAAGCCGCCGCCATACATATAGAGGTTGGCGAACGAGAGCGCGGCGGTGTCCTTGAACCCGGACCCATACATGCGCAGCAGCAGATCGGCATATTCGGCGTGCGTGTAGTCGTCCCAGCCTAATCCATAGTCGCGGAACGTCAGGCCAGCGATCAGCCCGATCACTGCCAGCACAAGGATGGCGAGGTCGTCGCATGTCCGTTCCACCGAGCGCCGCAAGGGCGTATCGATGGCCGAAGTCGTGATGGCTGACATGGCTATTGGTAACCCGGTGTCCCTTTGCGGCCCTGCTTTTTGGCGCTTTGGGCCTCGTTCCCCGGCTTCCATATAGCGCAGTTCCCTTTCCAAGTAATTGGGAATTGCGGCGTAATTTCCCTGATGCAACGCAGCAATCGTCGCGGCATCCTATGGGCTCCATGGTCTTGCGGACGGGATTGGAGGACCGGATCGCAACCCCGACCGGGGCCGATCGGGTTTTTCGCGGGAACCGCATCCCTAATTGGCGGTTGGCGATACACACAATATGACGGTATCGTGGCAATGGCGGCTGGCGAGCATTTCGGGCGCGGCCGGGGGGTGAATTCGATGATGGTCGTGCTGTTGGTCGCCGGGATTGGCTTTTTGTTGGCTGGCCTGGTGGCGATCGGGTTCGGAATCCCGATCAACGAATTCGGTTTCGGCAACACCCTGATCCTCGCCGGTACAATTGCGGCGTGCACCGGGATGCTTCTGCTCGGCCTCTGGACTGCGGTTAAGGAGCTGAAGACGATCGCGCGGCGGCTCGGCCCGGCCGGATTGCACGCGGGAGCCGCGCTGGAGGCGGCCCCGGGCGCGTCATCGCGCGCTTCGGAAAGCGGCTTCCTGCTCGGCCGCGACCAGCCGGCGGCGGAAGGCGCCGGCATCGCAGAACCCTCGGCGCCGTCGCCAGGGGGGGCACCCGTGCCGTGGCAGGAGGAGGCTGCGCAACGCGATCTCGCGTCCGCTGACGCGCCCGCCGTGCCGGCGCCAGCCGAGGCCGCGCCGGCAGCCAAGCCGCGGCGCAACCTGCTGTTTTCGTCGACGTCCCGGAAGGAACGTGAGCGCGCCCAGGGCCGTACCAGCGAGCCGCTGTCACCCGACCTTCTGTCGCCCGATCTTCGCCCGGCACCGCCGGTCCCGCCGCCGGCTCCCGAAGCAAGCGAACCGCCGCCTGCGACGTTCGACGACGCCTGGCCGAAACCGGAACGCCCCAGGGCCGCCGACGCGTCGCCGCGGCGCAGTGGCCGGACGCCATCGACCTTTGCCGAACCGGGCGCCGCCGCGGACCGCGCACCGCCGGCTGCGCGAAACGAGGACCAGCCGCCGGTGACGGTTCTCAAATCGGGCGTCGTCGATGGGATGGCCTATTCGTTGTATTCCGATGGCTCGATTGAGGCGCAGATGCCCGAAGGCATGATGCGGTTTGCCTCGATCGATGAATTGCGCTCGCATCTCGACCACCGTCAGTGAGCGCGCCCGGCGTTCCGACGAAGCCAATCGAAAAATAAAGCGCCGTCGTTCTTGTCACGTCGGCGGCAATCCGCTCATATTCGGCCGGTAGTGCAAGATTCCGAAAACGTACTGGCGTTGCGGAATACTGTCCGATCCCGAAAAGATCCTTGCGCGATTGCGATCTCTGGAAGGTTCAGCCATGAGCGACGGCGCCGGAAAAAGTTTCATCGACCTGACCGCCCATATCGTGTCGGCCTATCTCAGCAATAACCCGACGCCGGCCTCCGAAATCCCGGCCCTGATCGGCCAGATTCACGCAGCGTTGCAGCGGGTTTCGAGCGGCCGGATCGACGCGCCGCTGGAACCCGCCAAGCCCGCGGTTTCCGTCAAGAAATCGATGACGCCCGACTATCTGGTGTGTCTCGAGGACGGCAAGCGCTTCAAATCGCTGAAGCGGCATCTGCGCAGCCAGTACAACATGACGCCGGAGCAATACCGCGACAAATGGGGGCTCCCGGCCGACTATCCGATGGTGGCGCCGAACTATGCGGTGGCGCGTTCGGCGCTCGCCAAGAAGATGGGGCTCGGCCAGCAGCGGCGGCGGCGCGGCAAGTAGAGCATGATCCGGAAAAGTGGGAACCGGTTTTCCCTCCGGACCAGCGCGAAGCGTTTGCCCGCAGATCATGCTCAAACAAAGAGATGAGATCATGATCCGATACAACCTAACCGGACCATGATCTGAGGAGCCAGCCGGCCCTCAGGAGGCGGCGGCAAGCGTCTCGCGCGCGTCCGAGCGGATGCGCTCGACCATGGCGCGCAGGCCGTTGGAACGCTGCGGCGTCAGGTGCTCGCGGAAGCCGAATTCGTCGAATACCGCGAGCGCATCGGTTGCGAGAACTTCCCGCGGCGTGCGGCCGGAATACAGCGTCAGCAGGATCGCGACCAGTCCGCGCACGATGTGTGCGTCGCTGTCGCCGAGATATTTCAGCAGCGGTTCGCCGCCGCTGCGGTCGATCTGCTTCGAGAGCCAGACCTGGCTGGCGCAGCCCTGCACCTTGTTGGCGGCGGAATGCTCGGCTTCCGGCATCGGCGCAAGCGTGCGGCCGAGTTCGATGACGTACCGGTAGCGGTCGTCCCAATCGTCCAGCAGCGAAAAATTATCCCTGATTTCGTCGATCGTCATCGTGTCCCGCGCTCAATCCCACAGCCATATATAGGATTGCGGGCGACCGAAAGCGATACTGTCGGACGAAAATGGCGGCGGTTTCGGCCCGATTCGCGGGGTCAGGGCACGCCGCGCCAATCTGCCGCCAGGTCATCCGGCGTCAACGTATCGTGGGAGGCTGCTGCCACCGAAATCCCGGCGTTCTCGATACTGCCGATCGAGCCGGTATGGTCGGGCGCCTTCTTGTCGGTGATGATATGATAAAGCTTGCGCGCGCCGTCCTGGGCACGCTGACCGATCACGGTCGCGGCCTGGCCGCCGACTTCGCACGCGGTCGGCTGGCGCTTGCAGAACTGACTCATGTCCGACACCGCGGCGGTCGCAGCCGAAACGGCTTCCGACGCGCCGATCTGCGGCAGCTTGTCGGATTCCGGCGTCTTCTCTCTGGGCAGCAGCACGAGTACCAGCCCGAGCCAGAATGCCATGCGGAGCAGAAAAAACATCTCGCGCCCCCGGTCGCCTCTCTTGTTTCCCTTGGTGCCTGACTAACAGCCGTCGATAAATCGCAAGTATCTGCATTGAAGTTAAATCGCCGAAAATTCGCCAAAAGTCCGATTGATTGGATTCGGTGTAAATTTTCGATTGATGGCCGCATTCGGTGACAACCTGGCCGTAACGGCCGTATCCACGATTTCGAAACCATACCCGGCCGGGGCTGGAAACCGGGCGTTCACCATTCGCATCGAATGAGCGGTTCAGCTCGGTGAAAACCCCCGCGAAGATTAAGATCCGCAAGCGCCGTCGCGCCAGCCTTAGCGTTCGCTTAATTTCGCTCTGACACGGTGGGGCAACGATAAGGGGGCGTTCCGGCGCGTCTGTTCGACGAACAAGCCGAAGCGCGAGAGCCGTGCCAGTTCTGAGTATCATCCACGATTGCCTCGATACGCTGCTGCATCCGTCCGCGCGCTATGATGCGCTGACGCGGGCGCGTCATCGCGCATTCATGGCGCCACGGCTGTTCGGAAGCCTGGCCGCCTTCGCGGCATTCCCTGCCTATCTGGCGATGCGCGGCGCGCCCACGGCGCTCGAGGTCGCGGCATTCGCCTGGCTGATCGCGCCCATCCTGCTGTCATGGTTCCTGTCGCGTACCGGCCGCTACGAAGGCGCGCATGTGCTGTCGTCGCTGGCGCTGACCGGCCTCGTCATGACGGTGGCGATGACCACGGGCGGCATCGAATCCTTTGCCGCGATCTGGCTGGTCGTGGTTCCGCTCGAAGCCGCGCTCTCGGCATCGCGCCGCGTGGTGGCGTTCGCCTCCGCGCTGGCGCTGGCCTGCGCCGGGTTCTTGATCGTGATCGGGCATTTCGACCTGTTGCCGCCGCCGGACGCCAGCGCGATCTCGCGCAGCATATTCATGGCGTTCGGGGTGGCCTCGGCGACGCTCTATGCAGCCGGGCTTGCCTTTGCCGCCGAGTCGCTGGCGCGCACCAGCGTCGCCCTGCTTTATGTCGAGGAGGACCGCTATCGGCTGCTGGCGCGGAACATGAGCGACGTGATTTCCCGCCATAGCCGCAATGGCGCCGTGCAGTTCATTTCACCCGCCGTGGAGACGATGCTGGGAGCGCCGGTATCGCGACTGCTGGGGCACGGCCTGTTCGATCGCGTCCATGTCGCCGATCGTCCGGCCTATCTCACTGCGCTTTCCGATGCGGCGCGCGGCGGCGAGGCGGGCAGCGTCGAATTCCGCCTCAAGCGCGATGCGCCGCGCGGCGGCGCGCGGGGCCAGAACAGTCAGGTCGATTTCATCTGGGTCGAAATGCGTTGCCGGCCGCTCGAACAGGCGTCGGAAACGACTGATACGACCGAGGCCGAGGTCGTCGCCGTGATGCGCGACGTCACCGACCGCAAGATTCAGGAACAGGCGCTGGATTTGGCGCGCACCGTCGCCGAGCAGGCGGATGCGTCCAAGACCCGCTTCCTCGCCACCATGAGCCATGAACTGCGCACGCCGCTGAATGCCATCATCGGTTTCTCCGAGATGATCGTTCAGGAAGACGTGCTGATGGTCGATGCCGCGCGCCGCAAGGAATATGCCCAGCTGATCAACGATTCCGGCCAGCACCTGTTGTCGGTCGTCAACGGCATTCTCGACATGTCCAAGATGGAATCCGGCAATTTCGAGATTGTGCCGGAACCGTTCGCGCCGCGTGCCGCCCTGCTCAATTGCTGCAATCTCCTGGCCCTGAAGGCGCGGGAGAACGGCATCGATCTCGTCAGCCGCGCGCCCGAGGACTTGCCTGTCATGACCGGCGATCCGCGCGCGTTCAAGCAGATCGTGCTCAATCTCGTCGCCAACGCCATCAAGTTCACCGAGCGCGGCGGCACAGTGACGGTTTCCGCTAGTGTCGAAGGATCGCGGCTGGTGCTGCGCGTTACCGACACCGGCGTCGGCATTGCGGCCGACGACCTGAAGCGGATCGGCGATCCCTTCTTCCAGGCCGGCAAGACCTATCAGCGGCGGCACGAGGGCACCGGCCTCGGGCTGTCGATCGTCAAGAGCCTGGTTGGCCTGCATGCCGGCGAGATGACTGTGCAAAGCAAGCTCGACGAGGGCACCACCGTGACCGTCGCGCTGCCGCTGGCCCTCGCGCCAAAGGCCGGGCAGCCGTCGAGCAATATCGCAACGCTGACGCCGGCGCTGCGATCTCCGGCGCAGGAACAAGAGAAACACCAAGAGCAATCTCACCAGGTGAAGAAAAGTGCCTAGAAATACGACGAGAGATGACGACATGCCGCGCCGCCGCCGCCGTGCGAGCGCGGTTGCGGTGGAAGCGGAAGCCGAGCGCGGCCTCGTGATGCGCATCCTGCTGCACAGTCCGAAAGACATGGTGGCGGGCGCGCTGGCATTTGCCGCGGTCAGCGCCATCATCGCCAACGCCCTGTTCCTGCAGGCCGGACGTCATCCGTCGCCGATGTTCGGCACGGTGGTCGCGATGCCGGCGCCCGTCAGCCCGTTGCCGCGTCCGCGCCCGGTCGAAGCCGCGGCACGGCCTGCGGATGCAGCGCCGGTTGAAGCCAGGATCGAATCGAGAGTCGAACCCAGGGCAGCCGAGCCGAAGAGCGGCGATCCCATGACCAACCTGGTCAAGGCGACCACGGCTTCCCCGGCAGCGCCTTCCAATGTCGCGCGGCCGCCGGCGCCGATCCCGGCGTCATCTCGTCATGAGACCATCGCCAACCAGACCCCGGCCGCGCGCCGCGTGGCGGCGGTGCAGCGTACGCTCACAGAGTACGGCTACGGCCAGTTGAAACCGACCGGCATCGCCGGCTCCGACACCCAGGCCGCGATCCAGAAATTCGAGCGCGAGCGCAGGATCCCGGTGACCGGGCAGGTATCGGATCGCCTGGTGCGCGAGCTCACCGCGATGATCGGTCGCCCGATCGACTAGCTTCGACTCCGGCGCTGGCCTATATCGTCAGCCCCATTCGATTGAAATCCAGCATATGGGTGGCGGCCTATTTGCGCCGTTGCCAGACCGAAGGCGTGTTCGGCGCCGTGCGAAGGCGCGGCGCGGAGGAGGCCGGCGCGGTCTTCGTCAAGGTCGCCACGCTCGACGGCCATGCCATGCTGTACATGCCGGCGCCGCAGACGGTCTATGACGACAGCCGGCCGATCGAGCGCTTCTTCATGCCGGCATCGAAAGAACCGGTGCCGGAAGCCTCGGTGGAGGAGCGCTTGGTCAGGGAAATCAAGTTCGATCCCGATGCCTGGATCGTGGAGACCGAGGACAGGGCAGGGCGGCACTTTCTCGATCTGGCCCGGGGCTAGCGCCCGGAACCCTGGGAGCCGGTACGTACGACAGAGCCGAGGCCGGGCTGTACGGCAGGGCGGGTCTGCGCCGGTGCCGGGCGCGCGCGCTGGCGTTCGTCGTCGTAAAGCGCGGGCCGGTACTTGGCGCGGGTCATGGCCATGATCGAGCCGCGCCAGGCGGCCAGCATGACCAGGGCGGACCGCTCGCCGAGGCGGTCATAGAGGCGCGACAGCCGGTAGACGTAGGTCACCGTTGCGAATTCGGGATTGAGAAACAGCAATACCTGCTGAAAGACGGGGGCCGGCATGTCCAGCGCCCTGGCCGCGCAGGCCAGCGGCTCGCCGCCGGGATCGTTGACCACCTGTGCTGCGACCCGCGACGGCAGGATCAGGGTTTCGCCGAGTTCCAGCGTGAAGTTTTCGATATCGCCGACCCAGGCGGCCATCTGCAGCGTCTCGACGCCACGCGCCGCACGCGCGGCGGGAATTCGCGCCGAAGCCCGCAACGGCGTCTCCGCGAGATTATGCAGGATCAGGGCGCGCTCGCTGGCGCTGGCCGCGAAGAACATGTCGTGGATCTCGGCGGCATCCTTCGGCTGCATCGACAGATTCGACGCCATCCGCAATTCTGCCTCGGTCGGCGGCCTCACCGGCGGCGCCGCGACGGGATCAGCGGGAATTTCACCGGCGACCGGCATCCGCGCGTGGGGATTTGAGGTTTTCAACCCGAGCCTTTGCAGGACGATGACCGGCGTGCCCGGATAGATCGCAAGCCGCGCCCGCACGGCCGCACGCGTCGCGTCGTCGACCTGATCGATCAGGCGGGATGTCAGTTCGATGAACTGCCGCTCTTCTTCGTCGCTGTGCGCATCGGCCTGAACGTAGAGATCGGTCAGCACGCGCAGCAGCGTGGGGCGGATATCGACGCCCTCGCGGCGTGACAGCGTCATCAGCCCGTCGAAGCCCGGAAATAATGGAGGTCTGGTCATGTCAGGGTACGCAACAGAGTAATGCTAATGCTCTCACCAGCTTACGTGGGTTTGCTTTAACAGCTCGTTAAGGAAAACAATCGGTGAAGGCGTGCCAGCAAATTCAGTGCTTTTGGCATGGCGCGGCCCGTCGGGCCGGCGCCGGAGAAATTAAGATGCCGTTAACCACGTCCTGTTCTTAATGATGGCATGTCGCCGGCGAGATCGTGTCAGCGCGGCAACCAGAGAGAGCGTGACATGGGCACCATCATCGAATTTCCGGCAGATGCGTCGTCGCGGCGGCTGGGCTCAACCATCGATGGCGCTCCACGCGAAGGCATGGGAACCATCCTGATCCTGCCCGTCGTCCGGATCGAGCGCGACATCGATGAAACCAGCGGTGGCAGCGGACCGGAAGAGGGAACGGCCCCCGGCCGCCGTCGCCGCCGGCGCTGATACCAGGACATCCCAATATGCCGGAGACGTGTTTTCCGATCCGGACGAGACAGGTTCGGCTCCTGACGCTGTTTTTGCTCGGCGCAGCGCTTGGCGGCTGCAGCGGCGGCGACTTCGGCCGCACCCGCCAGGACGTGCGCAACGACGACATGCATCGCTGGCTCGGCGCCGAGGCGACCGGAAGCGTCGGCCTCAGGGCATCGCAATTCCAGCTCACCGACAATGAGCGGCAGCTCCGCGACTATGCCTACCCCCTGATCGAGCCGCCGCATTCGCGCCCCGCCTGGAAGTCCGTGTTCGGCGATTACAAGCCGCTGCCCTCGCCTTGGCGGCAGGCGGTGCTGTTCGACCGTACCGCCTATGGACGGCTGCTGATCGACGAACCGCATCGCTCGCATTCCTCACGCTACGCCGTATTGATGGAGGACGTGCGCAACGACATCACCCGCTTCGAGCCGTTCTTTGCCTCGGCCGCGCGTGTCATCGATCTCGACAGGAAACGCAACGCCAGTCTCAGGCTGGTCTCGGAGCTGTCGCCGCGCGAGCGCGACGACGCTATCGCCCGCATGGAAGAGAACACCCTGATCGTGCAGTGGGTGCAGCAGAGCCTGGAGCGGCGAATCTCGTCCTATCGCTGGGCGCTGGAGCGGCTGGTGATCCAGGCGCCCGACACCATCGCGGCCGATGCCGATCGCCTGATCGGCGAACTCGCGGCACAAACCGCCAACCCGCCGGTCGCGGCGCAACCGGCGATCGGACGCGCCGTCACGGTGAAGGGCTGAGTAAGCAAAGCCGGCGCGAAGCTATTGCCTCGCCTTCGCCGTCCGCTTGCTTCGGCTTGCGGCCGGCTGTGGCTTCGGGAGTTTCGCAATGAAGTTCTGCAGTACGTCGGAAGGAGGCCGCGCCGCGCTGTAGGCAAGACCGACCTGACGTTTCACTTCGACGTCGATCTCGCGCACGACAATCTCCGGATTGGCGCGCGCCACCCCCTCGGGCACGATCGCGACGCCAACGCCTGCAGCGACCAGCGCCATCGCCCAATCCTCCGATTCCGCAATGGCGACCGTCTCGCGCGGCAGCGCCGAGCGGTTGAAGAATTCGCTCTGCTCGCAATAGCAGCGGTCGATCATCGCGACGCCGGCGAAATCCGCGGTGCGAAGCCGGTCCTTCAGGGTGAGCGGATGCGCAGGCGGCAAGGCCGCGACATAACGGTCAGTCCAGAGCGGGATGAAGTGCTCGTCGGCCTTGATCACGTTCTTCGATACAATTCGCGCATCGGCAACCTCGTTCATGCCGACGAGGCGTAACGCCACGTCCGAAGCCGCGGTCAGCGGCTTCAAGAGCGCGATGGTGCGCGGCAGGTCGAGCGTTCGCATCAGCCCCAGCGTCAAGGCGCGCCGTTCCGACGGCTTCCTGAACAGGCTTCGCGCCGCATCGGCCTCGTCGATGATGCGGCGTGCGACCGAATGGAACTGCTCGGCCGACAGCGTCGGCGCGACGCCCTTCTTGTGCCGGATGAACAGCGTCGTCCCGAGCTCGGTTTCGAGATTGGTAATGGCCGCCGAGATCGAAGGCTGCGAGATGAAACAACGTCGGGCCGCCGCCGTCAGGTTGCGTTCACTGAACACGGCCTCGAAATACCGGAGCTCCCGGATATCCATAGGTACATCCTATCGATGATATCGAATATCAATATTTTAC
>JBAQER010000808.1:0-6679 GCA_049286845.1 Bradyrhizobium sp. | reverse complement strand
CGACGTCGCCATCGTCACCAACGTCGACCCCGAGCATCTCGATCACTTCAAGACCTTCGACGCCGTGCAGGAGGCCTTCCGCAATTTTGTCGAGAACGTGCCGTTCTACGGCTTTGCCGTGATGTGCATCGACCATCCCGTGGTGCAGACCCTGGTCGGCAAGATCGAGGATCGCCGCATCATCACCTACGGCGAGAATCCGCAAGCCGATGCGCGGCTGGTCGATCTCACCCCAATGGGCGGCGGTTCGAAATTCAAGGTCGCGTTCCGCGATCGCAAGGCCGGCACCTCGCATGAGATCGCCGATCTCGTGCTGCCGATGCCCGGAAGGCACAACGCGCTCAACGCCACCTCGGCGATCGCGGTCGCGCATGAACTCGGACTTGCCGACGACACCATCCGCAAGGCGCTCGCCGGCTTCGGCGGCGTCAAACGGCGCTTCACCAGGACCGGCGAGTGGAAAGGCGTCACCATCATCGACGATTACGGCCATCACCCCGTCGAGATCGCGGCGGTGCTGAAGGCGGCGCGGGAATCCACCGCCGGCAAGATCATCGCCGTGGTGCAGCCGCATCGCTTCACCCGGCTGCAGTCGCTGTTCGAGGAATTCTGCACCTGCTTCAACGATGCCGACACCGTCGTCGTCGCCGAGGTCTATCCGGCCGGCGAGGCGCCGATTGCGGGCATCGACCGCGATCACTTCGTGCTCGGCCTGCGCGCGCATGGCCACCGCGAAGTGATTCCGCTGCAGAATTCCGCCGATCTGGCCGGTGTCGTTGCCGGGGTGGCGAAGAGCGGCGATCTCGTCGTCTGCCTCGGCGCCGGCAACATCACGCAATGGGCCTATGCGCTGCCGGACGAATTGAAGGCGCTGGGGTGAGGTGACGACGTTCCCCGACATCACGCCCGAACTCAAGGCCGCGATGCCCGGCTTGCGCGGGCGGCTATTGGCGAACCAGTCGCTGGCTGAGCTGACCTGGTTTCGGGTCGGCGGTCCGGCGCAGGTGCTGTTCACGCCAATGGATGAAGACGATCTGGCCTATTTCCTGGCGCATCTGCCGCCCGAGCTTCCGGTCACTGTCGTCGGCGTCGGCTCCAATCTGATCGTGCGCGATGGCGGCATCCCGGGTGTGGTGTTCCGGTTGTCGCCGCGCGGTTTCGGCGATGTCCGCGCCGAAGGTGACATCGTCAGCGCCGGCGCCGCCGCGCTCGACAAGCGCGTGGCGGAAACCGCAGCCGCGGCCAATATCAGCGGGCTGGAATTCTACTTCGGCATTCCCGGCACCATCGGCGGCGCGCTACGCATGAACGGCGGCGCCAACGGCAGCGAGACCAGGGACGTATTGATCGAGGCTACCGGCATCGGCCGTGGCGGCACCAAGCACACCTTCACCAATGCGGACATGAAATTCGTCTACCGGGGCAGCGGCGCCGATCCCTCCATTATCTTCACCTCGGCGCGCTTTCGCGGCACCATCGCCGCGCCGGAAGCGATCCGCGCGCGGATGAACGAGGTGCAGAACCACCGCGAAACCGCGCAGCCGATCCGCGAAAAGACCGGCGGATCGACCTTCCAGAATCCGCCCGGCCACAGCGCCTGGAAGCTGATCGACGCCGCCGGCTGCCGCGGCTTGCGCGTCGGCGGCGCGCAGGTGTCGGAGATGCATTGCAATTTTCTGATCAATACCGGCGCCGCCACCGGCCACGATATCGAGACCCTCGGCGAAACCGTGCGCGCCCGGGTGAAGGAAAATTCAGGAATTGAGCTACACTGGGAAATCAAGCGGATTGGAATCGAGCAAAGCTGATGCGCACTACCATCCTTTTCGGCGGCACCAACAAGGAGCGCCTGGTTTCGGTCGCTTCCGCCCAGGCGCTGCATCAGGCTTTGCCTGAAGCCGACCTGTGGTTCTGGGATGTCGACGACACCGTGCATGACGTCCGCTCCGAGGCGCTGCTTGGCCATGCTCGGCCGTTCGAGGATGATTTCAAGCCCGGAAACCGTGGCGTCGGGCTCGAACAGGCGCTCGACAAGGCAAAGGCGGACGGCCGCGTGCTGGTGCTCGGCCTGCACGGCGGCAGGGCGGAGAATGGCGAGCTTCAGGCGATGTGCGAGATGCGCGGCATCCCGTTCACGGGCTCGGGCTCGGCTTCGTCGCATCTTGCCTTCGACAAGGTGGCGGCCAAGCGCTTCGCCGCGATTGCCGGAGTGAAGGCACCGGCCGGCGTTGCGCTGGCAGATATCGACGCGGCATTTGCCGAATACGGCAAGCTGATTGCGAAGCCGGCGCGCGACGGCTCGAGCTACGGGCTGATCTTCGTCAATGCCAGGCAGGACCTCGCCGCCGTCCGCAACGCCGCGAGAACCGAAGATTATCTGATCGAGCCGTTCGTATCGGGCGTGGAAGCGACCTGCGGCGTGCTGGAGCAGTCCAACGGTTCGGTGTTCTCGCTGCCGCCGATCGAGATCGTTCCGGCCGAGGGCGGCTTCGACTACACCGCCAAATACCTGCTCAAATCGACCCAGGAGATCTGCCCCGGGCGCTTCACGCCTGAAATCACCAGGCAAATCATGGGCGAGGCGCTGAAAGCTCATAAAGCGCTGTCGTGCAGCGGCTACTCCCGGTCGGACTTCATTGTTTCGGAGAGGGGGCCGATCTTCCTCGAGACCAACACCCTGCCGGGGCTGACCAAGGCTTCGCTCTATCCGAAGGCGCTCAAGGCCCAAGGGATCGAATTCGCCGATTTCCTGCACGACCAGATCGCGCTGGCGATGAGACACACGCAAAAGTAGCTGGTTCTGCGCGGCTGTTCCGGGGGCGCCGGGCCCCGGGCTGCCCTTGTATAGTTCCATTGATAAAAATGTTACGATTGTCGGGCAAAGTACGGAGAAGGCAGACCAAAACGGCTCCTGCCTGCACCCAGTTTACTCTTTGTTTACCAGGAAGTCCGAAGGTTAACGCTGGCGGCGCATGTGGCGCTTGGCTGCCGGGGCGTGAGCTGTTGCGGATTTCCGCTTCGACGATCGCATCGAGGGAAAAATGGCCTCTGCTGCCTTGAGGCCAATACCCAGCCCGGCATGACCGAGACGTCATTTGTGCCAGATCTCGCAAGCGTTTGCGGGGATAACATTTGACGAGCTCGTGCAATGGATGGTGCAGGACGCCTCGCCCGATCGCTGAGATCGCTGGGGCCCCAAGCTGACCTGAAAGCGGCCGCCATTGGCGCGGTTGTGTTGCTGCGCGAGCGGCTGGGCTTGCCGCGGGTGCCTGCCAAAGCGCGCCTCGAACGCCAGCCGCCACCCCGCCTGATTGCATTTCTCGAGCGCCATTTGCCGCGTCGCGCAGGCGTTGCCGCCACGGTGCTGCTGCTGCTCGGCAGCGCCGGTCTCGGCGTCGTCAAGGGTGGGCATCTCGAGGCGTTCATCGCGGCGCTGAGCGACACCCGCAATGCGATCGCCAATTCCGCCGGATTTCGCATCACCACGGTCGCCATCAATGGCCGAAAGCAGCTGACCCAGGACGAGGTGCTCGGGATCGGCGGCGTCAACGGCCGCTCGTCGCTGCTGTTTCTCGACGCCGCCACGGTGCGCGACAAGCTGAAAGCCAATCCCTGGATCGCCGAAGCCACGGTGCTGAAGCTTTATCCCGGCAGGCTCCAGATCGACATCGTCGAACGCTCGGCGTTCGCGCTGTGGCAGCATGACGGGCGGCTGGCGGTGATTTCCGACGACGGCGCGGTCCTCGAGCCCTACCTGTCGCGGCGCTTCATCTCGCTGCCGCTGGTGGTCGGCAAGGGCGCCGAAACCCATGCGCGCGATTTCCTGGCGCTGCTGGCGCGCTATCCGCAGGTGAAGAACCTCACCAAGGCCGTGATCTTCGTCGGCGAGCGGCGCTGGAACCTGCGGCTCAAGGACGGTCTCGATATCCGCCTGCCGGAAAACAACGTCGGCAACGCGCTGGCGGCCCTGTCGAAACTCGACAAGGAAGACCGGCTGTTCTCGCGCGACATCGTCGCCGTCGACATGCGCCTGCCCGACCGGCTGACGGTGCAGCTGTCTGAGGATGCGGCCAAGGCCCGCGAGGAACTGTTCAAGGACAGGAAGTCGAAGAAGAAGGCCGGTGACGCATGACCGGCCTTGACCGCTATCAGACGCCGAAGACGCGCCCGATGCCGCAGAAGCGCACCGCGCTGGTGGCCTCCCTCGATATCGGCACCAGCAAGATCGCCTGCATGATCGCGCGGCTGAAGCCGTGCCCGCCGAACGAGGCGCTGCGCGGCCGCAGCCATGCCGTCGAACTGATCGGCTACAGCCAGATCCAGTCGCGCGGCGTCAAGGCCGCCGCGGTGGTCGATCTTGCCGAATGCGAGCAGGCGGTGCGCCAGGCGGTGGCGCTGGCCGAACGCATGGCCAAGGTCAGGGTCGAGTCCGTGCTGCTCTCGGTCTCGGGCGGCCGGCTGCAGGGGCATCTGGTCGAAGCCGCGGCCGACATCAAGGGCGGCGCGGTCACGCAGGCCGACGTCACCCGCATCACCTCCGCCGGCATGCGCCACGCCACCGGCGAGGGCCGCACCGTGCTGCATGCGCTGCCGGTCAGCTACGCGCTCGACGGCGTCAAGGGCATTCGCGATCCCAGGGGCATGGTGGCGCGGCAGTTCGGCGTCGACATGAACGTGGTCACGTCGGATGCGACTGTGGCCAAGAACCTGATGCTGGTGGTCGAGCGCTGCCATCTCAACGTCGAAGCCATGGCGGCGAGTCCTTATGTCGCAGGCCTTTCGGTTCTGACCGACGACGAGGCCGATATCGGCGCCGCCGTGGTCGAAATGGGGGCAGGCACCACCACCATCGCCACCTATTCCGGCGGGCGCTTCGTGCATGCCAGCGGATTTGCGGTCGGCGGGCAACACATCACCATGGATCTTGCGCGCGGCCTCTCGGCATGCATTGCGGATGCCGAGCGAATCAAGACGTTATATGGCACCGTGCTGACCGGCGGGTCCGACGCGCGTGAGTTGATGTCCGTGCCGGCGGCCGGCGACAACGAGCGGGATGCACCGCAGATCGTGTCTCGAGCCACGATCGCGAACATCGTCCGGCACCGCGCCGAGGAGATTTTTGAGATGGTCAGGGACCGGCTCGCGGATTCCCCCTTTGCGGCAGAGCCGAGGGCGCGAGTTGTGTTGAGCGGCGGCGCTTCGCAGCTCACCGGCCTTCCCGAACTGGCGACCCAGATCCTCGGCCGGCCGGTGCGCATCGGCCGTCCGCTCGGATTCGGCCGGCTGCCCAACGAGGCCAAGAGCGCGTCGTTCGCGGTGCCTTCGGGCCTGTTGATCTATCCGCAATACGCTCACCTTGAACACGTCGAACCGCGGCATACGCGGCAGCTCAGGACAGGGACTGACGGTTATTTCGGAAAGGTCGGACGATGGCTTCGCGAGGGCTTCTGATGAATCTTTTCCGCACCCTTCGGCTTTCACCAACTCCCGCGGCCGCCGGCCGGGGCGAACCAACGCGCGCGTCGTAATCGAGAGGCAACCATGGCACTCAATCTTACCCCCCCTGACATCAGCGAGCTGAAACCGCGGATCACCGTCTTCGGCGTCGGCGGAGCTGGCGGCAATGCCGTCAACAACATGATCACCGCCGGGCTTCAGGGTGTCGATTTCGTCGTCGCCAACACCGACGCGCAGGCGCTCACCATGTCGAAGGCGCAGCGCATCATCCAGATGGGCACCCAGGTCACCCAGGGTCTCGGCGCCGGTTCGCAGCCGGACGTCGGCGCGGCCGCGGCCCAGGAAGTCTTCGACGAAATCCGCGACCATCTCACCGGCGCCAACATGGTGTTCGTCACCGCCGGCATGGGCGGCGGCACCGGAACCGGAGCCGCCCCCGTCATCGCCAAGACCGCGCGCGAGATGGGCATCCTCACCGTCGGCGTGGTGACCAAACCGTTCCACTTCGAGGGCCAGCGCCGCATGCGCACCGCGGAGTCCGGCATCGCCGAACTCCACAAGGTGGTCGATACGCTCTTGATCATCCCGAACCAGAACCTGTTCCGGGTCGCCAACGAGAAGACCACTTTCGCCGACGCCTTCGCGATGGCCGACCAGGTGCTCTATTCTGGCGTCGCCTGCATTACCGACCTGATGGTCAAGGAAGGCCTGATCAATCTCGACTTCGCCGACGTGAGAGCGGTGATGCGGGAAATGGGCAAGGCGATGATGGGGACCGGCGAAGCCTCCGGCGAGAAGCGCGCCCTGACCGCGGCCGAGGCCGCGATCGCCAATCCGCTGATCGACGACTCCTCGATGAAGGGTGCCCGCGGACTGCTGATCTCGATCACCGGCGGCAAGGATCTGACCCTGTTCGAGGTCGACGAAGCTGCCACCCGGATTCGCGAGGAAGTCGATCAGGACGCCAACATCATCGTCGGCGCCACCTTCGACGAGAGCCTCGACGGCATCATCCGCGTCTCCGTCGTCGCCACCGGCATCGAGCAGGCGCTGATCGCGCGCAACGCCACGGCGCCCGCCGCGACCGTCACCAATGCGGCGGCGCCGGGCGCCCCGGCCACCACCCCGGACACCCGTCTCGCCGACCTGACGGCGCGGCTGCGCGCCGACAATGCGCGCATCGCCGAGCGCGCCCAGAGGCTCGAATCCGCCAGCCCGGCGC
>JBAQER010000807.1:0-5269 GCA_049286845.1 Bradyrhizobium sp. | reverse complement strand
GTTCATGGTGATGGTGAGCAGGCCCTGGTCGAGTTTCTGCAGGACGATTTCGTTTGCGCTCATGGGTGGTGCTTTCGGGTTGTTGATTGTCTGCGTCATTCCGGGGCGATGCGCAGCATCGAACCCGGAATCTCGAGATTCCGGGTTCGCGCTTTGCGCGCCCCGGAATGACTGCGTGACTTCGTCACTTCTTCACCAGCGGGCAGCGCGACAATTCCAGCGACTGGAACGCCTCGTTGCCGGGAATGGTCGCGAGCAGCTTGTAGTCGTCCCAGCGAGCCTTGGATTCCGACGGCTTCTTGACCTCGAACAGATACATGTCGTGCACCATGCGGCCGTCCGCGCGGATCTTGCCGTTCTTGGCGAACATGTCGTTGATCGGGGTCTCCTTCATGATCTTGATGACGGCCGCCGAGTCGGTGGTGCCAGCGGCCTTCACCGCCTTGAGATAATGCCCGACCGACGAGTAGATGCCGGCCTGCGCCGACGTCGGCATCCGCTTGACGCGTTGCATGAAGCGTTTCGAAAACGCGCGGGTGTCGTCGTTGAGGTCCCAGTAGAAGGCTTCGGCGAGCAGCAGGCCCTGCGCGGTCTCGAGCCCGATGCTGTCGATATCGGTGATGAAGGCGAGCAGCGGCGACAGCTTCTGGCCGCCGCTCTTCATCAGCCCGAATTCGGCCGCCTGCTTGATCGCGTTGATGGTGTCGCCGCCGGCATTGGCGAGCCCGACGACCTTGGCCTTCGAGGCCTGCGCCTGCAGCAGGAACGAGGAGAAGTCGGATGTGTTGAGCGGATGCTTGACGCCTCCCAGCACCTTGCCGCCCGACTTCACCACCACGTTAGTGGTGTCCTTTTCCAGGTCCTGGCCGAAGGCATAGTCGGCGGTCAGGAAGAACCAGGTCTCGAACCCTGATTTGACGGTCGCAAGCCCGGTGACGTTGGCCTGGGCGAAAGTGTCATAGGCATAATGCACGGTATAGGGACCGCAGGCCTCGTTCGAGAGGCGGATCGAGGCGGGGCCGTTGAAGATCACGATCTTGTTGCGCGCTTTCGCGATCTCACCGGCAGCGAGCGCGGTGGCGGATGCGGCGACATCTATGAGGGCTTCGACGCCCTGATTGTCGAGCATGTCGCGCGCGATGCTCGCGGAGAGGTCGGCCTTGTTGAGATGATCGGCCGCGATGATCTCGATCTTGCGCCCCAGCACCTCGCCGCCGAAATCCTCCACTGCCATCTTCGCCGCGGTCTCGCTGCCCGGTCCGGTGATGTCGGCATAGAGCCCGGACATGTCGAGAATGGCGCCGAGTTTTAGCGGCGGCTTGCTCTGCGCGAATGCCGCGGTGGCGCCCAGCGCCAGTACCGATGCGAGAACGGATGAAAATACGCGCTTCATGGAAACCTCCCTGCGGGGCAGGCCGCATTGCCTGCGGCCCCCATTTCTGTTGTCGCGATCATGCCGGAAGGTGCCAGCAGCGGCAAGCAGCGCGCCAGCGCGGCAGTCATGCTATTGCTTCCGCTTCACGCAGTTTTTCCGCAAAGCGGAATGGCGATTGCTTTTTGACGGCCCATGGTTCGAGACGCGCAACGTCGCCGCGCTCCTCACCACGAGGGTCTGGCAGACCTCATCCTGAGGAGGCGCGAAGCGCCGTCTCGATGGATGAAGCCACCGCACTGGAAAATGCTCTGGCGCGCGTGAACCCACTCACCCCAACAGCCCCTTCCCCGGCACATGATTCAGCTCCAGCCTGATGCCATCCGGATCCTCGAACAGCAGCGAGTAATAGCCCGGCGCCCACTGATCCTCGCGCGGCGCGCGGATGATCCTGGTGCCGAGCGAGACCAGAAAAGTGTGCAGCTCGTCGATGTCGGCGCGCTCGCGGGCGCGGAAGCAGAGGTGGTGCAGGCCGACGCGCTTCTGCTCGAAGGCAGCACCTGCATGCTCGGGCGACGGCGCGCTGATCCCGACCGCGGTGCGTCCGCCGACGCAGTAATACGTCGTCTCGGTATCGATGACGGGCTTCAGCCCGAGAAACGGCAACAGTTTGCGATAGAATTCGCGGGAGCGCTCGAAATTCGATGCGGTCAGGAAAATGTGCGCGATGCCGTTGACTTCCATCGTCTTCCCCTTCGTCGACAATGCGATTTCGGATAAATTCGGATAAGGTTATCCGCCGATCACCGCAAGCATACAGGAATGGATCCGATCCAGAGCAGCGTCATGCAGCCGGTGCCCGCTACGCGGGCGCGTTGCACCGCATTTGCCGCGGCAGCGCTGACATGCGCGGCGCTTGCCGCCGCTGCGCCGGCGCACGCGGCGGGATGTTCGCTCGCGCCGCAGGGCGAGGGCCGCGTCGCCGCGGTGATCGATGCGCGAACGTTTCGCCTGCAGGACGGCCGCGAGGTCCGCCTCGCCGGCATCGAACCGGCTGGGTCGGGCAAAGCCGGCCGGACATCGGCGCTGGCGGCGAGCATTGCCGGCCGCGACGTCAGCTTGCACGGCGAGCACGACACCCCGGACCGCTACGGCCGCCAGCCCGCTTTCGTCTATCTCGCCGGCGCCGACATCCCGGTGCAAGGCGTGCTGCTGGCGCAGGGCGAGGCGCTGGTATCGGCCGATGTCACCGAGAAGGAATGCGCGGCAAGCCTGTTCGCCGCGGAGGCCGAGGCGCGGGGCGCCAAACGGGGAACCTGGGCCGATCCGGCGGCCATAAAAAACGCGGAAAGTCCGGGCGATATTTTGGCCGGGATCGGGCGCTTTACCGTGGTCGAGGGCAAGGTTTTGTCGGTCAGGCAGGCCGGGGCAACGACTTACCTGAATTTCGGGCGGAACTGGACACGGGACTTTGCCGTGACTATTTCAAGGCGGGTGTTACCGGCGATCGAGGCCGGAGGGATCGGCCTTAAGTCACTCGAAAATCGACGGATTCGCGTCCGCGGCTGGGTCGAGGCGCGGCAAGGTCCGCGGATCGAAGTGCTGCGGGTGGGGCAGATTGAAATGCTGGGCGGGAACTAGCCCGCCGGCCAACAACGAGTAGCTGAAGTGGCGGTTTGTGCGGGACGGCGCCAGGGAATGACGAGCCGCGGCCTTTGGGCTGCGGGTTCCCTGCTGTGCGCGCTCGCGTTGGCCGGCTGCGGCGATTTCAGCCGGTTCCAGACCGCGGCGCCCTCGGCCGGCAGTCCGGTCAAACCGAACCGGATAGTCGCACAGACGCCCGCCGCCGAGCGCGAACATGAGCGCATCCTCTCCTCCTATGGCGGCGCCTATGACGACCCGAAGCTGGGAGCCCTGATCGGCAAGACGGTCGACCGGCTGGTCGCGGCCTCCGATCGTCCCGACCAGGCCTACAGGGTGACCATCCTCAATTCCGGCGCGGTCAATGCGTTCGCGCTGCCGACCGGCCAGCTCTACGTGACCCGCGGCCTGATTGCGCTCGCCAGCGACACCTCGGAACTGTCGTCGGTGCTGAGCCACGAGATGGCGCACGTGCTGGCCAAGCACGCTTCGATCCGCGAAGACCAGGCGCGCCAGGCCGCCGTCGTCACCCGCGTCGTCACCGACATGGGCAACGATCCCGATTTGACAGCGCTGGCGCTCGCCAAGACGAAGCTGACGATGGCGAGCTTCTCGCGCGCCCAGGAATTCGAGGCCGACGGCATCGGCGTCGGCATTTCGGCGCGCGCGCATTTCGATCCCTACGGCGCCGCGCGCTTCCTTGCCTCGATGGAGCGCAACGCCGCGCTGAAGGCGGGCAAGACCTCGCTCGATCCGCGCGCGCAGGACTTCCTGTCGACACACCCGGCAACGCCCGAACGCGTGCAGAACGCCCAGAACTCGGCCCGCCAGTTCACCTCGCCGCAGGGCGGCGAGCGCGACCGCGAAACCTATCTCGCCGCCATCGACAACATCGTCTATGGCGAAGACCCCAGCGAAGGCTTCGTGCGCGGCCGGCGTTTCCTGCATCCGAAACTCGGTTTCACCTTCGCCGCCCCCGACACCTTCACGCTGGACAATACCGCGCAGGCGGTGATCGGCGTGCGCGAAGGCGGCACGCAGGCGATGCGCTTCGATGTGGTGCGGGTGCCGGCGGAGCAGACGCTGGTCGACTATCTCAATTCCGGCTGGATGGAGAACGTCGACAAGGGTTCGGCCGAAGAGCTGACCATCAACGGCTTCCCGGGGGCGTCCGCGACCGCGCATGGCGACCAGTGGCAGTTCAAGGTCTACGCGCTGCGCTTCGGCAGCGACGTCTACCGCTTCATCTTCGCCTCCCGGCAGAAGAACACCGAGAGCGAGCGCAATGCGCGGGAAACCGTCAACTCGTTCCGCCGCCTGACGCTGGCGGAAACCCAGGCCGCGCGGCCGCTGCGCATCAAGGTGATCACCGTGCAGCCCGGCGACACCGTGGAATCGCTGTCGCATCGCATGGCCGGCGTCGACCGCCCGGCCGACCGCTTCCGCATCCTGAACGGCATCGATGCGCACGCGCAGGTGAAAGCCCGCGACCGCGTCAAGATCGTGGTGGATTGACGCGGGAAGCGCGTCATCCCGGGGCGCGAAGCGAGCCCGGGATCTCGAGATTCCGGGTTTGCGTCTTCGACGCGCCCCGGAATGACAGCCCCACAAAAAAGCCCGGTCTTGCGACCGGGCTTCTTGATTCTCAAACCAGCTAAGGCTGCTTACGCCGCCTCGTCCGCGACGGCGTCATCGGCTTCGGCATCGGCGTCACCGTCGGCCTCGACTTCGGCTTCCGCCTTGGCGCCGCGGCGCGGGCTCTTGGCGAGCTGGCTTTCGATTTCCTTGACCGCTTCGGTCTCGGTCGAGTGCTGCACCACGGCGATTTCGCGCGACAGCCGGTCGAGGGCTGCTTCGTAGAGCTGGCGTTCGCTGTAGGACTGTTCGGGCTGCGATTCCGAGCGATAGAGATCGCGCACCACTTCGGCGATCGCGACGATGTCACCGGAATTGATCTTGGCTTCGTATTCCTGGGCCCGGCGCGACCACATCGTGCGTTTGACGCGCGCACGGCCTTTCAGCGTTTCCAGCGCCTTCTTGACCAGCGCCGGCTCCGACAGCTTGCGCATGCCGACATTGGCGACCTTCGCGGTCGGCACCCGGAGCGTCATCTTGTCCTTCATGAAATTGATCACGAACAGCTCGAGCCTGGCGCCGGCGATCTCCTGCTCCTCGATGGCCAGAATCTGGCCGACCCCATGGGCCGGATAGACGATGAATTCCTTGGTCTTGAAGCCTTGGCGCTGGGTGGTCTTC
>JBAQER010000806.1:0-1508 GCA_049286845.1 Bradyrhizobium sp. | reverse complement strand
GTCTTGTACATGGCCGCCGAGGTCGCCTCGTCGGCGTCGCCGCCGAACGACATCGTGCCGAAGCACAGTTCGGAAACCTGGACGCCGGTGCGTCCGAGCGGCTTTGTCTTCATGCGCGGCCGGACCTCATTCGGGGATCGCGCCGAGCATGTAGAGCGTCTCCACCATCGGGCCCGGGTTGCCCAGGTCGCGGAACCAGCGGCTGAAGATCTCGACGATCTCGCCGGTGCCGTAGATGCGCGCGAGGGCCGTGTTGACCGCGAGGCGGAAATTCGAATCGCCGCGCGGCAGCGCGATGCCGTAGGGTTCGAAGGACAGCTGGTCGGGCAGCAGATCCATCGCGCGCGGGTCCTTGGACCTGACCGCGGCGCCGATCAGCAGCAGGCGGTCGCTGGCAAAGGCGTCCACCTTGCCGTCTTCGAGGGCGGCGAAAGCTTCGTCGCGCCCTTTGAACGGCACGACGGTGGCCGACAACTGGCGCGCCTTGAGCTGGGCGTGGATCGCGCGCTCGTTGGTGGTCCCGCCGATCACGGCGATCTTCTTGCCCGACATGTCCGAAAGCGAGCGCAGGCCGGAACTACCCTTGGTCATGAGCCCGGTGGTCTCGAGGAATATGAAGCTCGAGAAATCGACCTGCTTGAGGCGCGACAGCGTCACCGTGCTGGAACTGCATTCCATGTCGGCCTGTCCTTTGGCGACCGCGTCGAAACGGGTCTGCGTGGTCACCGGCAGCCAGCGTATCTTCAGGTCCTTGACGTTGATCTGGTTCTCGATCGAATTGACCACGCGCTTGCACAGGTCGATGGAAAAGCCGACGACGTCCTTCCTGTCGTCGGTGAAGGAAAACGGCGTCGCGTCCGCCCGGTAGGCGATGGTGATGGTCTTCGAGTCGGCGATTTTCTTCAGCCGCCCGTCGAGACCCTGGGCGGCGGCGGGGCCGGCGGCGACCAGCAGGGCGAGCGTGAGCGTGCAGCTGCGGAACATGAACTCTCCGGGGATGAAGGGGAAGCCGGCGACGATACCGGCTTTTCCGCGCCGCGGCAATCGAGAGGGCGGGCGCGCCCGGCAACGCTAGTTTGCCGGTTTCACCCAGGTTTCCGACCACGCCAGGCAGGCGCTGGAGGAGTTGCGTTCGCCGCGCTTCTCCGCATACGGCGAGCCGGCGGCAAAGCGGCCGTTCAGCGAGATCCGCGCGGCGCGCGCTGGAAAGAAAGTGCTGAAGACGCCGATCGGCCGGTTGGCCGAGCCGGGCGGCATGTTGAGCACGAAGGGCGCAATGAAATCCTCCCAGGTGAGCACGATCTCGGCGTCGTGTCCCACGACCAGTTCCGCAGCTTTCGTGTCGATGCCCCCCGAACGCGCGAAAGAGGCGGGCGTCACCGGCGAGCCCGCATCCGCGAACGCCGGGAAAAGCACCGACTCGATTTCCTTCTGCAGCCAGCGCGCGACCGGGGCGTTGTCGGACCAGATCTTCACGTCGCCCCCGGTGAGCGTGCTCTTCAGGAACA
>JBAQER010000805.1:0-6508 GCA_049286845.1 Bradyrhizobium sp. | reverse complement strand
TGATTTGCCCGACGGGTTAAGCGAAAATTTGCCCGTCGGGTTGATATGCCGCAGCCGCGGCACCGTTGCGTTGGCAAAGGCGCGCTTACGGGGCGCCGCCCACCATCCGGATCGCGGCTCGAATGGTGGGTACTTTGCCCCCCGAATCGCGCGTGGACAGAGTCTCTCTAAGCTGCCTTTGTCGCAATCGGTGCGATTTTCGCGAGGTCATTGCCTATTTGCCGTTTCGCGATTTGAACGTCGTAGTCGGTCTGCAAATTCAACCAGAGTTCAGGCGAAGTGCCAAATGCCTTCGATAAGCGCAACGCTGTATCTGCAGTCACGCCGGCTTCTTCATTTGCCAATCGCTCAATACGCGTCCGCGGAACGCCGCAGACTTTTGCCAACGCACCGGACGATAGCCCCAGCGGCAGCAAAAATTCTTCCCGAAGAACTTCACCGGGATGCATGGGAGAAAGCTTCCTGGCCATTTACGGCTCTCCTCGGTTTGAGGGCCATGCCCGGCCCCCTCTCTTGGTCATTAGTGATAGTCAGTCAACTCAACATCTCTTGGCCCTTCTGAGGTCCAAGAAAAGCAAATGCGGAACTGGTCGTTGACGCGGATCGAGTATTGGCCCGCGCGATCACCCTTGAGAGCTTCAAGCCGATTGCCGGGTGGAGCTCGTAAATCTGCCACCGTATGAGCAGCGTGCAGAAAACGCAGCTTGCGGCGGGCAACCTTGATGAGGTCAGCTGGAAAGCCCTTGCGGACTACGCCATTAAATGCGTCCTCGGTCAGAGAGTTCTTGAAACTCTTGATCATGACTATGTGTATCAATACACGATACATATGTCAACAGCCATGTATCAAAGAATGATACATGGAAACCGTGTCAGGTCGAGAGATGGCCCCGATTGTCTGAACGGAATCTCCATTGATAAGTGGAGTGTTTGCGGGGTCAGGCCCGCCAAGCGGACCCGCGGCTGGTTGAAGCAGGCTTGATCGGGTCAAGGCTTTGCTCCCGAAGCGACGCACGACTTTTCAAAGCGGCCGCGACCTTCACTCCAGCGGCTTCAACTTCGCCTCGATCTCTGCCCGCCTCGGCTCCAGCGCGAAGCGCCGTGCCCACCCTCGATCGGAGCAGTAGGGCGTAGGATGGGTTGAGCCTTTCGCGAAACCCATCACCGCTTTTGCGAAACATGAAGGGTATCGCTTCGCTCCACCCATCCGACGCGCTTACCTCATCGCATAGAGCCAGCTTCCTTTGTAGTCGCGGTCAACGGTTTCGCACGATTGAACTGTAAGGCTGTCTGGAGCAAACTCGGCAGCAGCGACCCTAGACAGACTTGCCATGATTGCATCATCGCCCCTGATGCGGTCGCGCTCCTCATCGGTGGCGGTTATTATCCAACACGACCAAGAAGGATCGGTATCTCCCGTCGGACCAATGCGCCTCAGTTCCGCATTTGGTACGATGGATCGGGCAATGTTGAGGATTTCTACTTCGGCGCGGATGACGGAAGGCTCAAGGTCAGTCCTGAAAAAGTCCTGGGGCATGTTCACCTTCAACAAATAATAAATTAAATTGGGACAGTCGCAAAATCAACTTGGGACATCCCAGTTGTAGAAAGTCCGCTCAGGGTCATTTGCAGCCATCGGCAGGCGTCGTGCCCATGTCCGTTCCTGCCTCGAAAGCAGATATCGGCTTGCGCAGCATGCCCCGCCCGATGTGACGTTTTCCGTTGCGCTACGTCAAATCCGTCTCATCGTCCTGTCACCCACCACTCGAAGGTCAATCCTGCCGATCAGATCCGAACGGAGCTCCTCGGCGGCGCTGATGGCGGCCATCGTCTGTCGCAATGTACTGACGTTCGATCCGAGCGCCACGATTCCACCCAGCACTGCGGCAATCGATCCGATGGCGGCGACCTGATTGGATCCGAACAGGCCCAGCATCATAACCAGCAGCAATGCGCCGCCGCCGGCGATTGCCGCCTTGGAAACCAGTATAATCTTTCGGCATCGCTCAGAGGCCTCGGCAAGCTCCTCGAGCCGCGCTTCGATCCGTGAAATCTCGTCGATCGGGTTGTCCTCGTCCATCAGATTCAATATCCGCAAAGTTCATTGTCGGAAGTGGCGGCAGGTTGGCTCATGTCCGCGCCCCTAATAACAGGTATTGCGATGGATTTCGCTACGCTCAACCCATCCTACGCGGTCCGCGCTTGTCGCGGGCATCCGCGTCTTGAGTGCTCAATGGCGGCAAGGGCGTGGATGGTCGGTGCATCCAGAGCCGGCCGCCGCAAAATATCCGTCAGGTCACGCAAGGTAGCGCTTCCTTGCCTGCCCTGGAGTTCGTTATGATGCGAACCGAATGGTCGCGCGAGGCACCTGCCCCGCGCCGATCGACCGGAAATCCAAGGGAGTGAGCCCATCATGAAACGCCGCACGTTCCTCAAAGGCAGCGCCGTGGCCGGCGCTGCGACGCTGGTTGCAGCACCCGCGATCGCCCAATCGGCGCCCGAGATCAAATGGCGCCTGACCTCAAGCTTTCCGAAGTCGCTGGAAACCATCTTCGGCACCGCGCAGACCTTTGCGAAATACGTGGCCGAAGCCACCGACAACAAGTTTCAGATCCAGACGTTTGCGGCGGGCGAGATCGTGCCCGGCCTGCAGGCGCTCGATGCCGTGGGCACCGCGGCCGTCGAGATGGCGCAGACCCCGCTCTATTTCTACATCGGCAAGGAGCCTGCGCTCACCTATGCCACGGGCGCGCCGTTCGGCATGAACCATCGCCATCAGCATTCCTGGTGGACGTTCGGCGGCGGCGCCGAGCTCTGCAACGAGGCGCTGAAGCCTTTCAAGGCGCATGCCATCCTGTGCGGCAACTCCGGCACCCAGATGGGCGGCTGGTTCCGCAAGGAGATCAAGACGGTCGATGATCTCAAAGGCCTCAAGTTCCGTATCGCGGGCATGGGCGGCCATGTGCTCGCCAGACTCGGCGTCGTGCCGCAGCAGATCGCGGGCGGCGATGTATACCCGGCACTCGAGAAGGGTTCGATCGACGCCGCGGAGTTCGTCGGTCCCTATGACGACGAGAAGCTCGGCTTCCACAAGGTGGCGAAGTACTACTACTTCCCGGGCTGGTGGGAAGGCGGGGCCATGCTCCACATGATCGTGAACGAAGAGAAGTGGGGCGCGCTTCCCAGGCAATACCAGGCGATCCTCAACCAGGCCGGTGCCGCAGCGGGCGCCTGGATGATCGAGAAATATGACAGCGTCAATCCTGCTGCCCTGAAACGCCTCATCGCTGGTGGAGCGGAGTTGCGCGCGTTCCCGCAACCGGTCATGGATGCCTGCTACCAGGCCACGCAGGACCATCTGAATGAGATCGCCGCGAAGAGCGCACTCTTCAAGAAGACCAAGGAGAGCCACGACGCGTACATGAAGGAAGTGCTGTTCTACACGCAGATCGGGGAAAACTATTACGACAACTACCTGCTCGGCAAAATGCGCAAGGGGTGAGTGTAGACTGGCGAAATGCGCCACATCGCAACGTCATGAGACATCCGCTTTCGCCGATCCTTGCCGCGGTCATGCTGGCAACGGCGCTCGGCCTGGCCTCGCGCGCATCGGCGCAAGCCGCGCCGGTCGAGCTGCGGATTCTCGCGATCAACGACTTCCACGGCTATCTGCAGCCGCCGCAGGGCGGCATCCGGATCGCCGATCCCGACGACAAATCCAAAAAGATTACGGTCGCGGCCGGCGGCGCCGAGCACATGGCGACGGCGGTCAGGCAGCTCCGCGAAAGAGCCAGGAACAACATCTTCGTCGCCGCCGGCGATCTGATCGGCGCCAGCCCGTTCCTGTCGGCGATGTTTCACGACGAGCCCACCATCGAATCGCTTGACATGATGGGCCTGGCGGTTGCCTCCGTCGGCAACCACGAATTCGACGAGGGCAAGGAAGAGCTGCTGCGGATGCAGAATGGCGGCTGTCACGCGATCGACGGATGTCAGGGGCCGCACCCCTTCCTCGGCGCGAAGTTTCACTATCTGGCCGCCAGCACCTTCGAGAAGAGCACCGGCAAGACGCTGTTTCCGCCTTACGCGATCAGGGAGTTCGACGGCGTTCCCATAGCCTTCATCGGCCTGACATTGAAGGGCACGCCGAAGCTGGTCGCGCCGACAGGGGTCGCCGATCTGGAATTCAGGGACGAGGCCGATACCGTGAACGCGCTGGTGCCGGAACTGAAGGCGCGCGGTGTCGAGGCCATCGTCGTGCTGATCCATGAAGGCGGCTTTCCGAGCGGCGATTATAATGAGTGCCCGGGCATCTCCGGCCCCATCGTCGACATCGTCAGGAAGCTCGACAAGGCTGTCGATCTCGTCGTCAGCGGCCATACCCACCAGGCCTATATCTGCGAGATCGACGGACGGCTGGTCACCTCGGCCGATAAATACAGCACCGTCGTCACCGCGATCGATCTGAAGCTCGATCCCGCCACCCGCGACGTCATCAGCGCCCGGGCCGACAATGTCATCGTCCGCACCGAAGCCTTCGCCAAGGATCCGGAACAGACCGCGTTGCTCGAAGCTTACGACCGACTGGCCGCCCCGATCGCCGGCCGCCCGGCGGGCTCGATCACCGAAACGCTGTCGCGCATGCCCAACGAGGCCGGCGAGAGCGTGCTCGGCGATATCGTCGCCGACGCCCAGTTGGCCGCGACCCGCACCGAGACGAGCGGCGGAGCGGTGATCGCCTTCACCAATCCGGGCGGTGTCCGCAGCGATATTCCGAAGAAGGAAGGAGGCACGGTGACCTATGCCGATGTCTTCATCAGCCAGCCGTTCCGCAACCAGCTGGTGACGCTGACGCTGACGGGAACGCAGATCAGGAACATGCTCGAACAGCAATGGCTCGATCCGAAGCGGCCGCGGATCTTGCAGGTCTCGAAGGGTTTCAGCTACGCGTGGGACGCCGCCAGGCCGATCGGCGACCGAGTAGCCGCCGACAGCCTGACGCTGAACGGACAACGCATCGATCCGGCGACGAGCTACCGCGTGACGGTGAACAGTTTTCTCGCGGTCGGGGGCGACGGATTTACCCTCTTCACCGAAGGAACGGCGCAGCAGGTCGGCGTCTATGACGTCGACGCCCTGTACCTGTATTTCAAGGCCAACAGTCCAATCGCGCCCACGAAGGGGAATCGCATCGTGCGAATGAACTGAAATGCCGGCGAGATCCGGAGGGCTCGGCTCTTTCCCAGACTGTACCGAACCCCTAAGATCAGCACTTCTCATAAAGCGCTTGCCGCGCCAGGGTACTGCATGACCACGCTGCTTCTCACTCATCCGGCCTGTCTCGACCACGCCACGCCGCCGGGCCATCCGGAGCGCTCCGACCGGCTGCGCGCGGTTGGCGAGGTGCTCGCCGAGGATCGCTTCAACAGATTGGTGCGCGGCGAAGCGCCGGAGGGCAGCCTGGATTCGGTCATGCTCTGCCACAACGAGCACTATGTCGGAGAACTCCGCCATATCGCACCGTCGAGCGGGCTGATCTATCTCGACGGCGATACCTCGATGTCGCCCGGGACCTGGGAAGCGGTGATGCGCGGCGTCGGCGGCGCGGTCACCGCCACCGATGCCGTGATGTCGGGCAAACACGACAATGCGTTCGTCGCGATCCGTCCGCCGGGCCATCACGCCGAGATCAACAAGCCGATGGGCTTCTGCTTCTTCGACAACGCCGCGGTTGCCGCACGCCACGCCCAGCGCAAATACGGCATCGCCCGCGCCGCCGTGGTCGATTTCGACGTGCATCACGGCAACGGCACCCAGGACATCTTCTGGTCCGATCCGACCGTGATGTATTGCTCGACGCACCAGATGCCGCTGTTTCCCGGCACCGGCGCCAGCGGCGAGCGCGGCGAGCACGACACCATCGTCAACGCGCCGCTCGCCTCGGAAGACGGCGGCGCCAAATTCCGCGCCGCTTTCGAAAACGTCATCCTGCCGCAACTGCGGAAATTTTCGCCCGAGCTGATCATCGTCTCCGCCGGCTTCGATGCGCACTTCCGCGATCCCTTGGCCTCGCTCAATCTCCAGGCGGAGGATTTCGGCTGGGTCACGCGCAAGCTGATGGACGTCGCCTACTCCAGCGCCGGCGGCCGGATCGTCTCGGTGCTGGAGGGCGGCTACGATCTGCAGGGCCTGAAAGAGTCGGTTGCGGCGCATGTCAGCGCATTGATGGGCGCGTGATTTCCCGCCACAATACGCCCGCATAGATGGATTTGAGTCTGCGCCTCGCGAGGCGCATCCGGGAAAGCAATATGGCCGAAAACACCCAACTGGACGTCAAGAAGCTCTCCTTCGAACGCGCGATCGAGGAACTTGAATCGATCGTCAAGCGGCTCGAGGACGGCAAGGTGCCGCTGGAGGAATCGGTGGCCATCTACGAGCGGGGCGAGGCGCTGAAACGGCGTTGCGAGGAATTGCTGCGGCAGGCCGAAGCGCGGGTCGACAAGATCAC
>JBAQER010000804.1:0-9676 GCA_049286845.1 Bradyrhizobium sp. | reverse complement strand
GGCGCTGAATTTTTTGAACAAGTGACGTTTGCGTAAAGCGCAATCGTCATCCCGGGGCGATGCGAAGCATGAAACCGGGATCTCGAGATTCCGGGTCTGGTGCTTCGCACCATCCCGGAATGACGCTCTACCCCTGCGGCCCGTAATAGGTGCAGCTCTCGTTGCAGCTGTCGCGGTGCACGCTGACCCGCGTCAGCTTGCCGGCGTGCTGCACCCGCTGCCAGATGAAGCGCGACAGGTTCTCCAGCGTTGGCGGCCCCAGCGCCTCGATCTTGTTGAGCAGCTTGTGGTCGAGGGTATTGCGCACCTCCGCCATGCTGTGGTCGAGCAGGCCGAGATCCAGCACCATCCCGGTCACGGGATCGGGCGTGCCGCGCACGGTGACCTCGGCACGGAACGAGTGGCCGTGGATCTCCATGCTGGCCTCGCCAAGCGTCGTTCCCGTCAGCGAATGGGCTGCTTCGAACCGAAACGATTTCGTCAATTCCCACATCTTGCAAAAAATCCAGATCTATCTGATGCCGAGTGTCTTGTGCGTCTGCACGCTGAGCCGCCATTGCGGGTGACGCATGCAATAGTTGACGGCGCGCTCGGTGTTGGCGGCGACGTCCGGTCCATCCATCGGCTGCAGCGAAAACCGCTCGAAGGCGAGATCGGCGAAGGCCGCGGGCATGGCGTCAGCCTGCGGATAGACCAGCTTGAGCTCGTCGCCTTGCCGGACCACGAGTTCGGCGCCCGCCTTGGGGCTGACGCAGATCCAGTCCACGCCGTCAGGCGGCTCGATCGTGCCGTTGGTCTCGAGGCCGATGGCGAAGCCGCGCGCGTGCAGGGCGTCGATCAAGTCGGCGTCCACCTGCAACAGCGGCTCGCCGCCGGTCAAGACCACGTAGCGGTACCCGTGCTCGCCCGCCCATTGGCCGGCAATGGTATCGGCGAGTTCGTCGGCCGTGGCGTAGCGGCCGCCCAGCGTGCCGTCGGTGCCGACAAAGTCGGTGTCGCAGAACTGGCAGACCGCGGTGGCGCGATCCTGCTCGCGGCCGCTCCAGAGGTTGCAGCCGGAAAACCGGCAAAACACCGCCGCACGGCCGGCATGCGCGCCTTCGCCCTGCAAGGTCAGAAAGATTTCCTTGACCGCGTAACTCAACGCGCCGTCTCCTCAAGATGCGGAACTGGTCTGCCGCAGGGCTTCGCCCAATGCCATCGCCGCCGCTACCGCGACATTGAGCGAGCGCAAACCGGGCTTGATCGGGATCACCACCCGCGCGTCGGCCGCGGCGACCACCTCGTCGGGAACGCCTGCGGACTCGCGTCCGAACAGCAGAATGTCGTCGGCGCCATAGCGATAATCAAGGTAGGAGCCGGGACTTGTGGTCGTAAACAGGATCAGGCGATAGCCCATTTCACTACGCCATTGCTCGAATTTTGACCATGAGTCGTGGCGCATGATGGTTACCCGGTCGAGGTAGTCCATGCCGGCCCGGCGGAAGTGCCGGTCGGACACCGGAAAGCCGGCCGGCTCGATAATATGGGCCGCCACGTCCAGGCACGCGCAAAGGCGCAGAATCGTCCCGGTGTTCTGGGGGATGTCGGGCTGAAAAAGCGCAACCTGCATGATGTGACGGCCCCCGGAGGGCTCCATGAAATGTCTGAATAATTCGCCGCTTCCCGCGGAATTAGTGCATTGCACGTTTGCGAGCCGATAGCGGGCTTGCGCTCGTCCGGCAAGGGTGCCAATAGAACGATTCTGGACTGCTTGTTCCGCCCGATTGGCCGGGAAAAGTGGTCTTTCTGCCGCCGCGGGGGTCGCGGGCGCCGGCAGCCTCCTCCGGTTCGTCGTGACGTTCCCTGGGGCGGTTCCACCGGCTGCAGACAAGAAAGGGCTTGGAATCGTGACGACAGCGTCTTCGGCGGATCATCCCACACGCCGTGATTTCCTTTTTGTTGCAACGGGAGCCGCCGCTGCGGTCGGCGGAGCGGCCACTTTGTGGCCCTTCATTTCCCAGATGAACCCGGACGCCTCGACCATCGCGGCCGGCGCGCCGATCGAAGTCGATCTGGCGCCGATTGCCGAAGGGCAGGACGTCAAGGTGTTCTGGCGCGGCAAGCCGATCTTCATCAGCCACCGCACCAAGAAGCAGATCGAGGAGGCCCGCGCGGTCACCGTCTCGAGCCTGCCTGATCCGCAGAGCGATCAGGCCCGGGTCAAGGAAGGCCACGACCAGTGGCTGGTCGTGATCGGCATCTGCACCCATCTGGGCTGCATCCCGATCGCCCATGAGGGCACTTACCACGGCTTCTTCTGCCCCTGCCACGGTTCGCAATACGATACCTCGGGCCGCATCCGTTCGGGACCAGCACCCTCCAACCTGCCGGTGCCGCCCTATCAATTCGTTTCCGCTACCAAAATCCAGATCGGCTGAGCCTCGGATCCAGTATCCGAGACTTGGGCCTGTCGCGTCGTCTTATACTTCCTCAGGATCGCATCATGAGCGGACCATCCGACTACCAGCCGACCAATCCCGCATTGAAGTGGATTGAACGGCGTCTCCCGATCTTGGGACTTATGCACTCCTCGTTCGTGGCCTATCCGACGCCGCGCAATCTGAATTACTGGTGGACCTTCGGCGCCATCCTTTCGATGATGCTCGCGGTGCAGATCATCTCGGGCGTGATCCTGGCGATGCACTACACGCCGCATGTCGACATGGCCTTCAAGTCGGTCGAAGGCATCGTGCGCGACGTCAATTACGGCTGGCTGCTGCGAAACATGCACGCCACCGGCGCCTCGATGTTCTTCGTTGCGGTCTACGTCCACATGTTCCGCGGCCTGTATTACGGGTCGTACAAGGAGCCGCGCGAGATCCTGTGGATTCTCGGTGTCATCATCTACCTCTTGATGATGGCGACCGGTTTCATGGGTTACGTGCTGCCGTGGGGCCAGATGAGCTTCTGGGGTGCCACCGTCATCACCAACCTGTTCTCCGCCATTCCCTATGTCGGCGACAGCATCGTCACCCTGCTGTGGGGCGGCTATTCGGTCGGCAATCCGACCCTGAACCGCTTCTTCTCGCTGCATTACCTGCTGCCGTTCGTGATCGCCGGCGTGGTCGTGCTGCACGTCTGGGCGCTGCACGTCGTCGGCCAGAACAATCCGGCGGGCGTCGAGCCGAAGACGGCAAAGGACACCGTGGCGTTCACGCCTTACGCGACCATGAAGGATGCGTTCGGCCTTTCCTGCTTCATGCTGTTCTTCGCCTGGTTCATCTTCTACATGCCGAACTACCTCGGCGAGGCCGACAACTACATCCCGGCCAATCCCGGTGTGACGCCACCGCATATCGTGCCGGAATGGTACTATCTGCCGTTCTACGCGATCCTGCGCTCGATCCCGAACAAGCTCGCCGGCGTGGTGGCGATGTTCGGCGCGATCCTGATCCTGGCGTTCCTGCCCTGGCTCGACACCGCCAAGACCAGGTCCTCGAAGTATCGCCCGCTGGCAAAGCAGTTCTTCTGGATCTTCGTCATCGTCTGCCTGCTGCTGGGCTGGCTCGGCGCCAAGCCCGCCGAAGGAATCTATGTGATTGCCGGCCGCGTGCTGACGTTCTGCTACTTCGCCTATTTCCTGATCGTGCTGCCGCTGCTGAGCCGGATCGAAAAGCCGCGTCCGGTTCCGAATTCGATCGCCGACGACGTGCTGGCCAAATCCGGCAAGTCGGCGATAGTGTCCTCGGTGATCGCGCTTGCGGTCGCAGGCGGGCTGTTCGCCGGAAGCGTGCAGGACGCCCGGGCGGCAGAGGGGCAGGAAGCGCCGCCGTCGCTGACGTGGTCGTTCGCCGGTCCCGTCGGCAAGTTCGACCGCGGCTCACTGCAGCGCGGCCTGAAGGTCTACAAGGAAGTCTGTTCGTCCTGCCACGGCCTTTCCTACATCGCGTTCCGCAACCTCGCCGACGCCGGCGGTCCCGGCTATTCGGTGGCGCAGGCGGCAGCGTTTGCGTCCGAATACAAGGTCAAGGACGGCCCGAACGACCAAGGCGACATGTTCGAACGGGCCGGCCGGGCGGCTGACTACTTCCCGTCGCCGTTCCCGAACGACAACGCGGCGCGGGCAGCCAATGGCGGCGCGTTGCCGCCCGACCTGTCGCTGATCACCAAGGCGCGCTCCTACCCGCGCGGCTTCCCGATGTTCCTGGTGGACTTCTTCACCCAGTTCCAGGAACAGGGCCCTAACTATGTCGCCGGGCTGCTGCAGGGCTATGAGGAAAATCCTCCGGCCGGGTTCACGCTGCCGGAAGGTTCCTCCTACAACAAGTATTTCCCCGGCCACGCCATCAAGATGCCGAAGCCGCTCAGCGACGGTCAGGTCACCTACGACGACGGCTCGCCAGCGACGGTCGCGCAATACGCCAAGGACGTCACCACGTTCCTGATGTGGGCCGCGGAGCCGCACATGGAGGCGCGCAAGCGGCTCGGCCTGCAGGTGTTCGTGTTCCTGATCCTGCTCACGGGCCTGTTGTACTTCACCAAGAAGAAGATCTGGGCCGACGCGCACTGATCCTGGCGCTCGCCGATGACGTGAATGCGAAAAAGCCCCTGCGGGGGCTTTTTTGTTGCCCATGCAGCCGATTGCGTTGCGACCGCAGTGCGGCCAAAATAGCCGACAATCGGCCCTCAAGAAAATCACCGGAGGATCCCATGGGTACCAACATCACGTTCAAGCGTCCGGACGGCAAGGACGCCGGCGGCTATCTCGCCAACGCCGCGCGCGGCAATGCGCCGGGCGTGGTGGTGATCCAGGAATGGTGGGGGCTTTCCGAGCAGATCAAGGGAATGTGCGACCGCTTCGCGCTGGCCGGCTTCGATGCGCTGGCGCCCGATCTCTACAAGGGCAAGGTGGTGCCCTATCACGACACCGATGCCGCCGGCAAAGAGATGAACTCGCTGGATTTCATCGACCTCACCACGCAGACCGTGCGCGGCGCCGCGCAATATCTCGCCCGGAACGGCGCCAAGGTAGGCCTCACCGGCTTCTGCCTCGGCGGCGCGGTGACCATCATCGGCGCCACCAAGATCCCCGAGCTTGCCGCGGGCGTGGTGTTCTACGGCATCCCGCCGGAGCAGGCGGCCAAGCCCGCGGACGTCAAGATCCCGCTGCAGGCGCATTTCGCCAACAAGGACGACTGGTGCACGCCGGCAGCCGTCGACGCCTTCGAGAAGGCGATGAAGGCTGCCGGCAAGTCGATCGAGCTGTTCCGCTATGACGCCGAGCACGCCTTCGTCAACGAGCAGCGGCAATCGGTGCACGACCGCGAGGCGGCGGAACTCGCCTGGGGCAGGGCGACGGAGTTTTTCAAGAAGCATCTGGGGTGAGGTGCGCTTTCGTCATTGCGAGCGAAGCGAAGCAATCCATAACTTGAGCGAGAGGTGGATTGCTTCGTCGCTTTGCTCCTCGCAATGACGTTGCTGATTTTAGCCACCAATCAGCCCGCCTTGCTGACCCCATCCCACCAGGGACAGGTGCCCGGCATCAGTTTGTAATTGCCCTCCATCACCTGCACCGGCGCGCGCCGACCTTCCGCCGCCGCGCGCATCCGCATCTCGCGCGCGACTTCGCGGTCTTCCGGCGGCAGCCAGAGCCGCTCATGTCCCCACAGGCTGGGGCCGTCCTTTAGTTCGCTGGATTGCCAGGTGGCAGGATCGATCGCGCGGCCGCCCCAGCCGCACTCGACCATGAAGGACGACGGCGTCTTGGCGTAGAACGACGTCATCAGGTCGTTGGTGTGGCGGCCGAGCGTGACGTTGACGCGATCTTCGTTCAAGGCGACGTCGTAGGACTGGCCGACATCATCGAGCGAAAACAATTCCACC
The DNA here is from genome assembly GCA_049286845.1 of Bradyrhizobium sp. Classification (GTDB taxonomy): domain Bacteria; phylum Pseudomonadota; class Alphaproteobacteria; order Rhizobiales; family Xanthobacteraceae; genus Bradyrhizobium. The sequence goes on along the minus strand of JBAQER010000804.1, from coordinate 3,811 downwards.
ATCAGGTGGTGCATGCCGCTCTTGCCGGTCTCGATCATCGCGAGGCTGTGATGCCGCGCATTGATGTGAAAGAAATAGGCGCGGAACGGTTTCAGCATATAGTCGCTTAGACCGAAGCCGAGCAGGCCGACATAGAACGGCATCATGGTGTCGATGTTTTCGACCGTCAGCACGGCATGGCCGAGGCCGAGGGGGCCGGTGCGGAAACCGGAAATCGAACGGCCGGGACGAAACGGCGTTTCGTCGATCTCGGCGGCGTAAAATGCCTCCAGCCGGTTGCCCGAGGGATCGCTGAACGAAATCAGCCCGCGCACCCGCCTCGCATCGGCCAGCGCCTGCGGCCCGGCGGTGACCGCGACGCCGGCTTCTTCCAGCCGGGCGGCGAGGGCGTCGAGGTCGGCCGCATCCGCCACCTCCCAGCCGAAGAAGCGCGCGCCCTCCGGCATCGCGCGGTCGATCACGATGCGCTGCTTGCGGTCGTCCATCCGGAACGCCAGCAGCGAATTGCCGCGCTCGACCGCCTGCAGGCCGACCAGCCCGGTGCCGAACTGCCGCCAGTCGTCGAGATCGGCCGAGCCGAATCCGGCATATCCCAGCGCCTGAATGGGCATCGCGCGCCTCCGCTTTCGGCAGGTCTTGACCGTTCAATCCCGCTGCTGCCTGGGCGGAATCCTACGCATATTTTCCGGGTCAGGCGAGGGGGCCACCCGCGCGCTCGTACCCTCCCCCGCTTGCAGGGGAGGGCAGGGTGGGGGCCGCCACCAGCCATCTCTCCCCCGCAAGCGGGGGAAAGGGCCGACCGTCCGGGACGCCAACGTCCCCTTGACGTCTCCGCCCGGCCATGGTGTTTAGCCGCCCATGAACACCGTCGTCCGCAACATCAGTCTTTGGTGGCGCACCTCCTAAGAGGTGGCCGGTGCGATTTCATTTTCCAGAATCGTCAGAGGCCGTCATCGCAGCGCGACGGCCCTTTCGTTTGTCCTGTGTGGCGTTCCCTCGGCAAGTTTCGTAAGAGGATCACATGAACAGGACAGCCTTTTCCCTGCCGGCCCATAGCGAATACCGCACCCGCGGCGGGCTGGCGGTCACGCGGTCGGTGGAGCAGTTCACCGGCGACGCCAAGCGGCTCGATGCCCTGATCGACCTGCTCGATCGCCGCCGCGGCGTGGTGCTGTCGTCGGGGACCACGGTGCCCGGCCGCTACGAGAGTTTCGACCTCGGCTTTTCTGATCCGCCATTGCAGCTGGAAACTGTGGGATCAGAATTTTCGCTGCAGGCGCTGAACGCGCGGGGCGAGGTGCTGATCGCCTTTCTCGGCGACGCGCTGCGCGAGCCCTGCGTCGTGATTAGCGAAAAAAGCGCAACGCGGCTCAAGGGGCATATCGTGCGCGGCGCCGCCCCGGTCGACGAGGACCAGCGCACCCGCCGCGCCAGCGTGATGTCGCTGGTGCGCGACTTGGTCGCCGCGCTCGGCGCCAATGACGATCCGCTGCTCGGCCTGTTCGGCGCCTTCGCCTACGACCTGGTGTTCCAGATCGAGGACCTCGTGCAAAAGCGGGCGCGCGAGAAGGACCAGCGCGACATCGTGCTGTACGTGCCGGATCGCCTATTGGCCTACGACCGCGCCACCGGCCGCGGCGTGGTGCTGAGCTACGACTTTGCGTGGAATGGCAAGTCTACCGCGGGCCTGCCCCGCGAGACTGCCGAGAGCGCCTACGCCAAGATGCCGCGGCAGGGATTTGCCGATCATGGGCCCGGTGAATATCAGGCGACCGTCGAGACCGCGCGCGCGGCGTTCGCCCGCGGCGATCTGTTCGAGGCGGTGCCGGGGCAACTTTTCGCCGAGCCCTGCGAGCGCTCGCCGGCGGAAGTGTTCCAGCGGCTGTGCCGGATCAATCCGTCGCCCTACGGCGCGCTGATGAATCTCGGCGACGGCGAATTCCTGGTGTCGGCCTCGCCCGAGATGTTCGTGCGTTCCGACGGACGGCGGGTCGAGACCTGTCCGATCTCGGGCACCATCGCGCGCGGCGTCGATGCGATCGGCGACGCCGAGCAGATCCGGCAACTGCTGAATTCGGAGAAGGACGAATTCGAGCTCAACATGTGCACCGACGTCGACCGCAACGACAAGGCGCGGGTCTGCGTTCCCGGCACCATCAAGGTCCTGGCGCGGCGCCAGATCGAGACCTACTCGAAGCTGTTTCACACCGTCGATCATGTCGAGGGCATTCTGCGGCCGGGCTTCGACTCGCTCGATGCCTTCCTGACCCATGCCTGGGCGGTAACGGTGACCGGCGCGCCGAAATTGTGGGCGATGCAGTTCGTCGAGGATAACGAGCGTTCGTCGCGGCGCTGGTATGCCGGCGCGATTGGTGCGGTGAATTTTGACGGCAGCATCAATACCGGGTTGACCATCCGCACCATCCGGATGAAGGACGGCCTCGCCGAAGTACGGGTCGGCGCGACCTGTCTCTTCGACTCGGATCCCGCCGCCGAGGACAGGGAATGCCAGGTCAAGGCGGCGGCGCTGTTCCAGGCGCTGCGCGGCGATCCGCCGAAGCCGTTGTCGGCATTCGCGCCGGATGCCACCGGATCGGGCAAACGGGTGCTCTTGATCGATCATGACGACAGCTTCGTTCATATGCTCGCCGATTATTTCCGGCAGGTCGGCGCGACGGTTACGGTGGTGCGGCATATTCACGCCCAGCAGATGCTGAAGCAGAATGCTTACGATCTGCTGGTGCTGTCGCCGGGGCCGGGCCGGCCGGAGGATTTTGGAATTTCCAAGACCATCGACACGGCGCTCGATCGCAAGCTGCCGATCTTCGGCGTCTGCCTCGGCGTGCAGGCGATCGGTGAATATTTCGGCGGCCAGCTCGGGCAGCTCGCCCAGCCCGCGCATGGACGCCCCTCGCGCGTTCAGGTGCGCGGCGGGCGGCTGATGCAAAATCTGCCCAATGAAATCGTGATCGGCCGCTATCACTCGCTCTATGTCGAGCGCGATAGCGTGCCCGATGTGCTGCAGGTGACGGCGACCACCGAGGACGGCGTCGCGATGGCGATCGAGCACAAGACCTTGCCGGTCGGGGGCGTGCAGTTCCACCCGGAATCGCTGATGTCGCTCGGTGGCGAAGTCGGCCTGCGCATCGTGGAAAACGCATTCCGGCTCGGGGTGCAAACCAATTGAAGCTGGCGAACAGAGGTTGAAAGAAAACTCCGATGACTTTTGAACATGATTTGAAGGCCACCGTCCGCACCATTCCGGATTACCCGAAGCCGGGCATCCTGTTTCGCGACATCACCACGCTGCTCGGCGATCCCCGTGCGTTCCGCCGCGCGGTCGATCAGCTGGTGGATCCCTGGGCCGGTTCGAAGATCGACAAGGTTGCCGGCATCGAGGCGCGAGGCTTTATTCTCGGCGGCGCGGTGGCGCATCAGGTCTCGGCCGGTTTCGTGCCGATCCGCAAGAAGGGCAAGCTGCCGCATACCACGGTGCGCATCGCCTATTCGCTGGAATACGGCATCGACGAAATGGAAATGCACGCCGACGCCATCAAGCCGGGCGAGCGGGTGATCCTGGTCGATGACCTGATCGCCACCGGCGGCACCGCGGAGGGCGCTGTCAAACTGCTGCGCCAGATCGGCGCCGACGTGGTGGCCGCCTGTTTCATCATCGACCTGCCCGATCTCGGCGGTGCGGCGAAACTGCGGGCGATGGATGTTCCGGTGCGAACGCTGATGGCGTTCGAGGGGCATTGAGCGTTCTTACCTCGCCCCGCTTGCGGGGAGAGGTCGCCGCGCTCTTGCGCGG
>JBAQER010000803.1:0-2295 GCA_049286845.1 Bradyrhizobium sp. | reverse complement strand
GGGCAGTTTTTTGCAGCGAAACGATCGGGCCGAAACCGCGTCGTCACGGTAGGCGACATCGAAGGTGACGTCGCCGCCGCCTGAACCATTTGAAGTTCGTCGCGACGCTCGGCCTTTCGAAAGCTCCCCGCAAGTCTCCGTAAAGGACTTCGGGCTACACGATAGTTCGGGGTGCGGAGTTAACGTGGCTGTCGATCCGCTATCCTTTCTCAAACCAAAATGGCCGCTGCTGCGTTCTTCGGACCGCAGCAGCGGCCTTTTTCCATGAAGCGGGATTGCGACCGCTGCTGTTTCAAGATGGAATTGATCGATCGTAATTTGCATGCATCATGGTGGATGCATCGCGTTTGGGGCAGTCGCTACTGCGGGTCAGTCGCAACTGTGCGTGAGCGGTCGCTGTAACATTTTCTTCATATCGGGCGAAGGCGATGGATGAGGGACGGAAGGCGGTAAGGCACCGCGTATTGAAGGCCGGAACGATAACGTTCGGCGGCGGCGCTGGCATCTCCTGCACGGTTCGCAACCTTTCGGAGGCAGGCGCTGCGCTCGACGTGATCAGTCCAGTCGGAATCCCCCAGCAGTTCGTTCTGGTCATCGAGGCCGATGATTTTTCCCGGCCGTGCCGTGTGGTCTGGCGAAAGGAACGCCGGATCGGCGTTACGTTCGAAGGCTGAGACAGTTGCACCGCCACGCTGCCTCGGGAAAAAACGATCGCACATGACGCATTCCGGTAAGGCCGGCCCAATCCGCGCGATCCTGTTCGACAAGGATGGCACCCTCGTCGACTTCCAGCGCAGCTTTGGCCCGGCGGTTCGGGAGGTGATGCAGCATCTTTCGGGCGGCGACCGCGCCGCCTACCGGCGGCTGGTGGCGGCCAGCCGTTTTGTCGAAGACGGCCAGCGGTTCCTGCCGGATTCTCCGCTCATCGCCGAGCCGACCAGCGTCTATGGCGTGCTTTGGGCGACGGCGCTCGGGCGGCCTGCGAACGCGGCGTTGTTTGCCGAGATCGATCGGCTGCTGTGCGACGCGACCACCCGGCACCTGACGGCGATCGGCGATCCCAGGACGCTGCTGACCTCGCTCGCCTCCCGGGGCTATCGGCTCGGCCTGGTCACCAATGACGCCGAAATCACCGCGCGCGCTCACGCGCGCAAGCTTGGCCTGGATGGAGTTCTGGAGTTCGTCGCCGGATATGATTCCGGCTTTGGCGCCAAGCCGGACCCCGGGCCGGTTCTTGCCTTCGCGCAGGCCGTCGGTGCGGCTGCTTCGGAAACCGCCGTCGTCGGCGATTCCGTTCACGACCTTGCCGCCGCCCGTGCGGCCGGGGCGGTCGCCATCGCTGTCCTGACCGGCCCTGCGCCGTCGGCAGTCCTTGCTCCCCATGCCGATGCAGTCCTCGGCTCACCCGCCGAATTGCCGGCGTGGCTCGACGGCCGTTGAGCCGTCATCGACGCGTGCGCCGGCCGGAAGCCCGGCTTCAGGCGCGGCTCCCAAGTCCGGAGCAGGTCGCGACAACGATATTGTGATCCGACAGGCCGTCCGCGGGGAAGACGGAAATCTTCGCTTCCAGCGCGGCGGACGAGCAGAAGAAATCAATCGGCGGCCGGCCATGGTCCTCGAGGTAGGTCCTTTCGGTGCTCGAATAGAAATAGGGCAGCGTCTGCCGTATCTCCGCAAGATCGCTGCTCGACGGTTCTGCATTGAAATCACCGCACAGGATCAACGGCCCCTGCGCTGCAAGCGGCCGCAGCATGCCGGCAATCTTCCCGGCTTGCGATCGCCGCACGGCAGACGACGACCAGTCTGCGGTGGCGGCGAGATGGGTGTTGCCGATGAACACCGATCGCTCCAGCGCCAGCGCAGCGACCTGCAGGATGCGCTGCTCACTTTCGGCACTGACGGCTGAACCGGTATTCGCCGGACCCAGTTGAAACGCGGCCGTTCGTGACAGCGGAATCCTGGATACGATCGCGAGCCCATAATATTCCGGTTTGCCGCCGCCCAACTCCTCCGGCACAAGGGCAGGCGTGAAGTGCCAGCAATAGCCGGAAGTATTTGCTGGCCCGCCGCCAAACAGGACCGGCAGGTCGGCCGCCGGATCGAGCGATACTTCCTGCAACGCGCCAATATCGATATCCAACTCCGCCATCCTTGCAGCAATCGCACCGTAGTCCTTGTTCGATGCAATATTCCACGTGGCAATTCGCAGGTTCTTCGCGCTCACAGTGGCTCCACGTTAAGTCGACAGGGGCGGTATTCCCGGGTGCTACCACTCACCAGCACGAAGGTGCAGGG
>JBAQER010000802.1:0-2781 GCA_049286845.1 Bradyrhizobium sp. | reverse complement strand
GCGCTGCATACGCCGCTGATGTCGGTGACCAATGCGATCTCCTCGGTGATCGTGGTCGGTGCGTTGCTCGCGGTCGGCGTTCCCATGATCTCAAGCGGCAGCGGCTGGGCGCGCGGGTTCGGTTTCGTCGAACTGGTCTTCGCCTGTGTGAATATCTTCGGCGGCTTCCTTGTCACCCAGCGCATGCTGGCGATGTACAAGAAGAAGGCAAAGTGAGCGGCGTGCGCCTCGAGGCGGCAACGACAAATGGGGACCTGAGATGAACGCCAATCTGGCTGCCGTACTGTATCTCGTGGCGGGTGTGCTGTTCATCCTGTCACTGCGCGGGCTGTCCAGTCCCGCCACATCCCGCCAGGGCAATTTCTTCGGCATGATCGGCATGGCGATCGCGGTCGCGACCACGCTCGCGAGCCATCCGCCGGCGGACGGTCTTGCCTGGGTGCTGGTCATCCTCGGCATCGCCATCGGCGGCGGCATCGGCGCCGTCATCGCGCGGCGGGTGCCGATGACCTCGATGCCGGAACTGGTTGCCGCCTTCCACTCGCTGGTCGGCATGGCCGCGGTGCTGGTCGCCGCCGGTGCGTTCTATGCGCCCGAAGCCTTCGACATCGGCAAGCCCGGCCACATCCATGCCGCGAGTCTTGTCGAAATGTCGCTCGGCGTCGCCATCGGCGCGCTGACCTTCACAGGCTCCGTGATCGCGTTCCTCAAACTGTCCGGTCGCATGAGCGGTGCGCCGATCATCCTGCCGGCGCGCCACATCGTCAACATCGCGCTGGGCCTGGCGCTGATCTTCTTCATTTTCGGTCTGGTTCGGTCCGGCAGCGCGCTCGACTTCTGGCTCATCACCATCATCGCGCTGGTGCTCGGGGCGCTCCTGATCATTCCGATCGGCGGCGCCGACATGCCGGTCGTGATCTCGATGCTGAATTCCTATTCCGGCTGGGCCGCCGCCGGCATCGGCTTCACGCTCGGCAATTCGGCGCTGATCATCACCGGTGCGCTGGTCGGCTCGTCGGGCGCGATCCTGTCCTACATCATGTGCCACGCGATGAACCGCTCCTTCATCTCGGTCATCCTCGGCGGGTTCGGCGGCGAGACCGCGGCGGCGGGCGGCGGCACCGGCGAAGTGCGCCCGGTGAAACTGGGCTCGGCTGACGATGCGGCCTTCATTATGAAGAATGCGCAGAAGGTCATCATCGTGCCCGGCTATGGCATGGCGGTGGCGCAGGCGCAGCATGCGCTGCGCGAGATGGCGGATCAGCTCAAGAAAGAAGGCGTCGAGGTCAAATACGCGATCCACCCAGTCGCGGGCCGCATGCCCGGCCACATGAACGTGCTGCTTGCCGAAGCCAACGTGCCCTATGACGAAGTGTTCGAACTCGAGGACATCAATTCCGAATTCGCCCAGGCCGACGTCGCCTTCGTGATCGGCGCCAACGACGTTACCAATCCGGCGGCCGAGGAAGACAAGACCTCGCCGATCTACGGCATGCCGGTGTTGCAGGTCTGGAAGGCCGGCACCGTGATGTTCATCAAGCGCTCGCTGGCCTCGGGCTATGCCGGCATCGATAATCCGCTGTTCTACCGCGACAACACCATGATGCTGCTCGGCGACGCCAAGAAGATGACCGAGAGCATCGTCAAGGGGATGTAAGCTCAAACAACGAGAGCGCATGACCGTCCTGAAATGGCTCCTGATCGTCGTTTCGGTCGGCTATGTTGGCGGCCTCGCTGCCCTGTTCCTGCTGCAGCGATCATTCCTGTTTCCGATCCCGCAGGCCGTGCGCACGACGCCGGCCGCCGCAGGCTTTCCGCAGGCCGAAGAACATCTGCTGACCACCGATGACGGCGAGAAGGTCATCCTCTGGCATGTTCCGCCCAGACCGGGACATCCGGTCGTGCTCTATTTCCACGGCAACGGCGATTTTCTCGCCGGGTTCTTCGGTCGCTTTCTCGACCTCATCGCTGACGGGACCGGCATCGTCGCGCTATCCTTTCGCGGCTATGCCGGCTCGAGCGGACATCCGAGCGAGCAGGGACTGCTAAGGGATGCCGCGGCGGCCTATGCCTTCACCACGGCGCGATACAGTGCTGACAGGATCGCCGTCTGGGGCTTTTCGCTCGGCAGCGGCGTTGCGGTGGCGCTGGCTGCGGAACAACCGGTCGGAAAACTGATCCTGGAGGCGCCTTACACCTCGACCGTGGATGTCGCCGCTTCGCTGCTTCCGATCTTCCCGATGCGGCTGATGATACGGGATCCGTTCCGCTCCGACCAGCGCATTGCGCGGGTAACGGCCCCTCTCCTGATCATGCATGGCGGCCGCGACTTCACGATCCCGACGGCCTTCGGCGAGCGCCTGTTTGCACTCGCCCATGAACCAAAGCGGTTCGTCCGGTTCCCCGAAGGCGGCCACAACGATCTCGACAGCTTTGGCGCGCTTGAAACGGCGCGACAATTCATTGGTGGTTCAAAGGTCTGACGACAGTGGCTGCCGAATGCTCAAACTCTATGGATGCGATGGAATGAAAGCGCGAGGCCTGACGCTCGCCACTTCGATACTCGTTATCCTGCCTCAGGACGTGCACGCAGCCACGCTCGACTGCGCGGCCATGAAGTTGCCATTCGCGCTGCCCTTCGCCGGCCTGCTGCTGTCGATTGCGCTCGGGCCGCTGCTGTTTCCGAAACTGTGGCGCGCCCGGGCCGGCGCAATCCTGGTACCTCTGTTTCTGCTGTTGACCTTCCTGCCAGTCGCGCCTGTTCTCAAGCTGCATTGAGTG
>JBAQER010000801.1:0-1606 GCA_049286845.1 Bradyrhizobium sp. | reverse complement strand
CTTCATGTCGACCCGCGACACCGTGATCCGCGCCTACATGGCCGGCGCGATCCTGGCGCTGGCAGCCGCCTTCGCGGTAAGCGTCACCGTCTCGACCGGCGTTCCGTTCGTCGGCGCTGCGATGTTTCCGGTCGGCTTCTGTATGCTCTATCTGTTCGGCTTCGATCTCTTGACCGGCGTGTTCGTGCTGTGTCCGCTGGCCCTGATCGACAAGCGCCCGGGCGTGACGTTCGGCGGCGTATTGCGTAACTGGGGTCTGGTGTTCATCGGCAATTTCGCCGGCGCCTTTACCGTGGCGGTGATGATGTCGATCGTCTTCACCTTCGGCTTCTCTTCGCCGCCGGACAAGGTCGGCCAGATCATCGGTACCATCGGCGAAGGCCGCACCGTCGGTTATGCCGCGCACGGCGCCGCCGGCATGCTGACGCTGTTCATCCGCGGCATGCTCTGCAACTGGATGGTTTCGGCCGGCGTCGTCGGCGCCATGATCTCGACCACCGTCAGCGGCAAGGTGATCGCGATGTGGATGCCGATCATGCTGTTCTTCTTCATGACCTTCGAGCATTCGATCGTGAACATGTTCCTGTTCCCGGCGGGCCTGCTGCTGGGCGGCAAATTCACGATCATGGATTACCTGATCTGGAACGAGATCCCGACCGTGCTCGGCAATCTGGTCGGCGGGCTCGCCTTCACCGGCCTGACGCTGTACGCCACTCACGTCAGGACGGCGCCGAAGCGCGTCATCGCGTGATCCCGATTGACTTTACGGGGCCCCATCCTACTCAGGGTGGGGCCCTCAGGCCCCGGCGTCGGCGATGTCACGTGAACTGAAAATATCGGTCGGGCAGCATTCTGACAAAGGTCGCAAGGAGACCAATCAGGACTTTCATGGCGTGCTGATCCCGGACGAGCCGCTGCTCAGCCTGAAGGGCATCGCGGTCGTGCTGGCGGACGGCATCAGCAGTAGCAGCGTCAGCCGGATCGCAGCTGAGTCTGCGGTCAAGGGCTTCCTGACCGACTATTACTGTACCTCGGAATCCTGGTCGGTGAAGACCTCGGCCCAGCGCGTCCTGGCGGCGACCAATTCCTGGCTGCACGCGCAGACCCGGCGCAGCCAGTATTCCTATGACAAGGACAAGGGCTACGTCTGCACGCTCAGCGCCATCGTCATCAAGTCGACCACCGCGCATATCTTTCATGTCGGCGATAGCAGGATCTACCGCGTCTCCGGCAATGCGCTGGAGCAGCTGACCACCGACCACCGGGTGGTGATTTCGTCGCAGCAGAGCTACCTCGGCCGCGCCATCGGGGTTAATCCCCAGATCGAAATCGACTACCAGGCGCAGCCGATCGAAAAAGGCGACGTCTTCGTGCTCGCGACCGACGGCGTCTACGAACATGTCTCCGCCCGTTTCATCGCCAAGGCCATCAGGGACAGTGCCGAAGATCTCGACCAGGCGGCGAAGATCATTGTCGAGCAGGCCTATGAGCAGGGCAGCCCGGACAACCTCACCGTCCAGATCGTCAGGATCGACACCTCACCGCGGGCCGAGGCAAGCGAGGTGTTCGGCCAGCCGTCCGAGCTGCCGCTGCCGCCGCTGCTGGA
>JBAQER010000800.1:0-6013 GCA_049286845.1 Bradyrhizobium sp. | reverse complement strand
AGCGGGTGGTGCCGGATCCGGTTTCGCCATAGGTCTTGAACACCGCCTCCAGTTCCTCGAACAGGTTCGTTTCCGGGCTGAAGTGGCTGAAATGCTTGTTGCCGCGCTCGGCCTGTTCGGTCATGCGACTGCGCATTTCCGAACGGTTGAAGCGGTGGAACGCGTCTCCCTCGATATAGGCAGCCGCAACGTTCTCGCGGCGGAAAATCTGCTCGAAGGTCCGTTTGACGGATGTCGTGCCCGCCCCCGATGAGCCGGTAATCGATATGATGGGATGTTTCCTGGACACGATCGCTGGGTCCTTCGGATCAATTGCGAAACAGGCCGCGGTGGGCAAAGAGCGGAGCATTCTTCTCGGATTTGATGTCGGGGCTCATGTGCAGGCGCTCGAGCCGCCGCACCTTGTCTCTGGAGCCCATGATCAACGGCACCCGCTGGTGAAGCGCGCCTGGTGCGAGATCAAGAATCCGCTGGCGGCCCGTTGAGGCTTCGCCTCCCGCCTGTTCCATGATGAAAGCCATCGGATTGGCTTCGTAGACGAGCCGCAAACGGCCTTCGCCGTAGCCTTCGCGTGCGTCCGCCGGATAGAGGAAAATCCCGCCGCGGGTGAGGATCCGATAGGCTTCCGCCACCAGCGAACCGATCCAGCGCATGTTGAAATCCTTGCCGCGCTCGCCGCTGGCGCCGGCCATGCAATCCTCGATGAAGGCCTGCACCGGCGGCTCCCAGTGCCGCTGGTTCGATGCATTGATGGCAAATTCCGCGGTATCCGCGGGGATCTGCACCGCCGATCTGATCAACTTGAACAGGTTCGCGCTGCGATCCAGCGTGAAGATATCGACGCCGCGGCCGAGCGTGAGAACGAGAGAGGTTTGCGGGCCGTAGACGAAGAAGCCTGCCGCAAGCTGGGCCGCGCCGGGCTGCGTGAAGGTGGCGCGAATGTCTCGCGGCGTAGGCAGAACCGAAAAGATCGTGCCGACCGACATGTTGGTGTCGATATTCGACGAACCATCCAGCGGATCGACGGCAATGCTGATTGGAGCTGCCGGATACAATATCTCGGACTCCATCGCTTCTTCCGACGCTATTGCCGCAATCGGAAGAGGCTCAAGAGCCGCGCGGATGATTCGGTCGGCGCGGAGGTCGAGATCCTTTTGGATGTCTCCGTCGGTGTTTCGTCCCTCCGCCTGCCCCGTGATGCCGGCGAGCGCCCCGCAACCCGTCAGTTCGGAAATCTCCATCGAGGCCCGCGCGAGAGCCGCGATCGCATCGGTCACAGCTCGGCGAAGCGGGTCCGCACCGGCATGATCGTCCATATACTGACGCAAACTCTGCCCCGGATTCATTCGATCGCCTCCCCGTCCGCCGCCACAATCGAAGGGTGGTCAACGCGCCGGTTCGTCTTGGAACCGCTGATCGAGGTTGACCGGCTCATCAAAATAAGTAAAATTTCAATATATTTCACAAGATAGAAGTTTTTCTTATATGGCAAGTCTGCGCGATTTGACGATCAGACAGCTGCGAGCGCTCGCGGCCTTGTCGGCCAATGGCAGCGTGACGGCGGCCGCCAACAAGCTGAACCTCACCCAACCCGCGGTAACCCTGCAGTTGCGCAATCTTCAGGATCTGGCCGGACTGCCGCTGCTTCAGCGTACCAACGATGGAATGCTGCTGACCCGGGCCGGACAGGAGGTGCTTGAACTGCATGAGCGCATCGAGGCCGCCATCTCGGCGTGCGCGACCTCGCTTGACATGATTGCAGGCCGAACCGGCGGCCGCGTGTCGATCGGTGCGGTCAGCACCGCAAAATACTTCGTTCCTTTTGCGATCGCGGCCTTCTCCAAGCTGCATCCCAAGATCGATATCAGCCTGTCGATCGGCAACCGCCAGGAGATACGCCAGGCACTGCGCGGCTACGAACTCGATTTCGCGATCATGGGCCGCTCGCCGCCGGACGTTGAGGTGGAAACTCATCTAATCGGCGATCATCCGCATATCATCGTCGCCCCGAAGGGACACTGGCTCGCCAAGGATTTCGGCCTGGCGGCGGTCGATCTCACCCACGAAACTTTTCTCACGCGCGAACAAGGCTCCGGGACCAGGATGCTCATGGAGCAGCTGTTCGAAGCCACCGAGCTTCAGCCCACGATCGGGATGGAGATGAGCAGCAACGAGACCATCAAGCAGGCGGTCATCGCCGGTCTCGGGATCGCATTCATTTCCGCGCACACGGTTGCCACCGAACTCGAGGACGGACGACTGGTCGCCCTCGACGTCGCCGGCCTGCCGGTGGTACGGCAGTGGTTCGTCGTGCGAAGACAGGACAAGGTGCTGCTTCCGCCGGCGCAAGCGATGCTGGATTTTCTACGCGCCGAGGGCGCTCGCTTTCTTCCCAGCGTGGCAGCAAGACCGTTGTGACGGTGGGATCGCCGGCGATACCTTTAGAATTGCCCCGCGACCGTCAAGCGAATTGCCAGCGGCTCGACCGGATGCAGCACCCGGTCCATGACGCCGGTCTGGCACACGGCCGCCGGCGCGGTCGGCGGACCCGCCGCCGGAAAGCACATCGAAAACAGCGAATCCGACTTCAGCAGCGAGCCGTAGGCGTAGGTGATCTGGTCCGAGCGGCTGTTCAGGATGTTGAATGCATCGAGCTGAATACGCCAGCCATTGTCAAAGCGATAACCGAGCCGGCCGTTCAACAGACCGGTGGCCGGGGAGACAAAGGCTCCGTCTTCGGTCAGGGGGCGCGGCCCGAAATAACGATAGCGCAGTGCAGAGAACCAGCCGGTCTTCTCGCCGAGCGTGATCCCGGCCGAAGCGATCACATTCGGCGCCCCTGGAATATAGTTGCCCGGCGCATTGCCGATCTGCGCGACGGGAAAACCCGTGAGCGAAGCATATAGCGCCGCCTGGTCCGGATCATCGCCGCGGAAGCGCGCATGCGTCACGGCAATATCGCCTTCGAGGCTGAGCCATGACAGCGGACGATAGTCGTTGGTCCATTCGATGCCATAGCGGCGACTCGGCCGGCTCGCCACCGTATCCCCGGCGTCACCAACGAACAGAATTTCGGACGCGGAATCGAGCAGGAACAAACTGACCGCGCTGGTTAGCCCCGGAATCATTTTGGTCCGCAGTCCAACTTCGGCTCCCCTGGTCCTGACCAGAAACGGCGAAGCCTGCAGCGGCGATCCGTCGCCGGGCGATACCGTGATCGTCACCCCGCGGGCGTCGTTGCTGTGAAATCCCTCGCCGGCATTGATGAAGAATTCGGTCCTGGCGAACGGCCCCAGCACCACGCCGAATTTGGGGCTGCCGATGAACGCATTGGCGCTGCCGGAGTTGGCCGGCGTGAAGAAAGAGTTGACCGAGGTCTGGTAGAAATCACCGCGCCAGCCGACATTGGTTCGCAGCCAGTCGGTCCAGTGCAGCGTATTCTGACCGAACAGGCCGACACTGCCCTCTCGTACCGCGTCGCTGCGAATGGGCGACAGGAACTGCCGCCGCACGGTGCTGCCCAGGTCGATCCTGATGTCGTCATAGCGGCTTTGCACGCCGATTTCGGTCTCCATCGGCAAGCCAGCGAACCGGCTCTTGAGGGTGTGCGAAGCATTGATACCGCCGAGAACGCGGTCGTCATGCTGGTGAAACTGATCGCCGTTGACGGGATCGCTGAGAAAGTAGGTGAAATCGTTCCAGAGATTGAGCGAACTCTTGATGACGTAAAATTGGCCTTCGAAGAACTACCCTCGCCGGTCTGCGCCCAGCGGCCCGATAGCGAGAAGCGGCTGGAATTGCCGCCGTCGGTGGGATCCAGCGCACCGAAGAGTCCGATCTCGCCGGAGGCGATGGTCCGCGATGGAATCTGGTCGGTGGAATTCCATTTGTTGGCATAGGCCATCCCGGTCAGCGAGAAACCGTCCACCGCCGTTCCCTGGCTGTAGCGCACCACGCCGTTGAGCTTGCGCAAGCCATCGGGATTGTCCCACGGCCCATTGTAGCTGTTGGCCTCGCCTGCAATCAGCAACGTGCCCTCGCCGAGTTTCGTGGATGTCACTCCGAAGCCGCGGCGATAGCCGAAACTCCCTGCGGTGATCGAGGCCATCGTCTTGATGCTGTCGAGCAGGCTGATATGAACCGCTCCCACGGAGGAGAAGTCGCCCTCGTCGGCGAAATAAGGTCCCTTTCTGATATTGACCGATCGGATCAGCTCCGGAATCAGGAAATTCAGGTCGGCGTATCCCTGACCGTGCGCGTGGGTGCGCATGTTGACGGGCATGCCATCGACCGAGATGGCGAGATCGGTACCGTGGTCGAGATTGAAACCGCGCAGGAAATACTGGTTGGCCTTGCCGTCGCCGCTGTGCTGCGTGACGATCAGGCCGGGCACGACCTCGAGCGCTTCGGCCGGCCGGGAAAACGGCCATGCATTGACTTCGGCGCCGCTTACATTCTTTTCGCTCGACGAACTGATCGCGGCTTGCGCCGCCGTGCTGGAACTTGCAGCCGAACTGCCACTACCGGCGGCGTCGGGGGTTGCGATTGCACGACGAGTCGACCGCCTGCCTCGCTCCGCGCCGGGCTTTGGCCTGCTGCCGGCGTCCCGGCGCGGCTGCGGCGCGATCACCTCGACCGGCGGAAGCGCCGTTGCACCTGCAAGTGCGGCAACGTTTTGCGCGGCAGCATCGGGCACGACGGCCATCAATCCGGCCAGAACAACCTCAACCCGTAACAGCATTCGGCCGGGCACGTTCTGCTGCAGCGCCGGAAAGCCCTGGCGTCGCGCGGCCCACTTTCCTTCAGGCGCCGTTTCAACCAGCTTGAGTGGGCATGCGCCTGCCCCGTCAGCCGGAATAAGCCCAAATGGAAAAACACGCATAGCCCGTCCCCAAACGTGGCTTCCTGTGAGGAGGACCACCCAAGGGTCGGCACCTTATTCGCGCGACGTTGGCCGACTTGTTGTATCAATCCCCGATATCACGCCGCCATCGCAGCCGACGAGAGCTATACGCTGGCATGGTGAGAATGACATTGTCAATCGTTCGTCATACTTTCGTAAACCGATGAGACAAGGACTTGCAGCGCATCACAATCACACTCGACGATGACCTGACGGACGAACTCGATCGAATGATCATAGAGCATGGCTATCGGAACCGCTCCGAAGCAATTCGCGATTTCACCCGCGCGGGCATCCAGCAGGCCTCATTCAGCGGCAAGGATTTGAGGCCGCCGCACCAGCCCGAGCCGGTCCCAGACATCGGCGAGGGCTTCGGCAAGACGATCGATCAGCGCGTCGTCGTGATACGGCGACGGCGTGATCCGCAGCCGCTCCATGCCCCGCGGCACCGTCGGGTAGTTGATGGGCTGGATATAGATGCCGTATTCCGACAGCAGCAGGTCGCACGCCGTCTTGCATTTCTCGGGATCGCCGACATGCAGCGGCACGATGTGGGTGTCGCTTTGCATCACCGGAAGCCGCGCGGCATTGAGCACCAGTTTCAGGCGGGCGGCGCGGTCCTGATGACGATCGCGCTCCCATTGCGACGATTTCAGATGCCGGATGGCGGCGGTGGCCGCCGCGCAGATCGCCGGCGGCAGTGCCGTCGTGAAGATGAAGCCCGGCGCATAGGAGCGCACGGCGTCGATCAGATTGGCGTTCGCCGCGATATAGCCGCCGAGACAGCCGAACGCCTTGGCCAGCGTGCCTTCGATGACGTCGATGCGGCCCATCGCCCCGTCCCGCTCGGCAATGCCGCCGCCATGCGGTCCGTACATGCCGACGGCGTGGACCTCGTCGACATAGGTCAAGGCGCCATAGCGCTCGGCGAGATCGCAGATACGATGCAGCGGCGCGACATCGCCGTCCATCGAATAGAGACTCTCGCACAGGATCAGTTTCGGCCGCTCCGGGGCCGCCGCCCGCAGCAGTTGCTCGAGATGCTCGATGTCGTTGTGGCGCCACACCTGCTTTTCGGAACCGGACTTGCGCACGCCCTCGATCATCGAA
>JBAQER010000799.1:0-1817 GCA_049286845.1 Bradyrhizobium sp. | reverse complement strand
GTCGAGAATCACCTCGAGGAAGGCCGGATCATCACCGAGACCGGTCTTGAGACGCCGCTGCTGCTGCTGAACGACCTGCCGAACGCAAGCGTCAGCTCCGAAATCAAGCCCAGTCAGACGATCGGCGCGGCTGACCTGGTCGTCAACATCTCCGATCCGGGCCCGATCGTCAGCGGGTCGGTCGACGCGGACAGCTACGGTAACCGGTACACCGGACAGTACCGGTACGGCGTCACCTTCAACCTGAACAACCCGTTCGCGCTGGGCGACCAGATCACCTACCGCGGGTTCAAAACGAACAACAACCTGGGGTTTTACCGCCTCGGCTACGCGGTGCCGGTGGGCTACTGGGGAACGCGCATAGGGGCGAGCTATACGACATTCCATTACCACTTGGGCGAGGAATTCAAGCCATCGCAAGCGTACGGCGATGGCGTCGTGACCAGCGTCTTTGCGCTGCACCCGATTATCCGTACCCGCGGCGGCAACCTCATCGGCCAGATTGCCTACTCCAAAATGAGCTTGAACGATCGTGTGCAGGCCGATTCGTTCAACATCGATCGCAATATTCACACGACTCGCGCCGGCCTGGTCGGGGATTACCGCGACGGCGTGTTCGGCGGCGGATTGAATTCGTTCAGCTTTGTCCACACGCGCGGCTATGCAAGCATCAACCAGGACAATCTTGCCGAGGCAGACAAGGACACCCTGAAAACCGCCGGCCGGTTCAGCAAGCAGAACTACGAGTACCGCCGTTTGCAGAAGATCGATGAAAACGCCAACCTGCTGCTCGCTATCCGGGGCCAGTTCGCCTCGAAAAACCTGATGTCGGCCGAAAAATTCTCGCTCGGCGGCCCGGACGGCGTGCGTTCGTATCCTACCGGCGAGGCGCTCGGCGACGAAGGCTGGATCTTTACTGCTGAGTATCGCTACACCATTCCGGGCTTCAAGCTCTGGGACGGTGACGTTACCGCGATGGGCTTCTGGGACCAAGGCCATATACAGCAGCTCGAGCACTTCCCGAGCCAGCTCAGGGCAAGCTGCAGCACCACGCGCTGCACCCAGAACCTCCGCAGCATCTCCGGCTATGGGCTGGGTGCATCCGCCGGCAAGGACTCGGATTTCGTCCTGCGCATGTCGGCCGCATGGCGCAACGAAGACGAGGGGCCGCAATCCGACCCGGCCAAGCGGGTCCCGCGCGTCTGGGTGCAGGGCATCAAGTGGTTCTGAGGTTCGCGTCGTGCCTTAACGACGTAACCGTTAACTTCTTCACATTCCATGTTTTCGCAGGAGTCTAAACTGGTGCGCGAACGGGCGGCATCCCGGAGGCGGGTTGCCGCACTGCGTTTGCGCATTCGGGGGTGAGCACCATGAATCGAATCCAGCCGTCGGCGATTCCGGCCGAATACAAAGTAAATCAATCCTTGCGCGTCAAGTCGATGGCCGTCGCAGTCGCGGCGGCATTTTCATGGCCCGCGGCGCTCCAGGCGCAGAACCTGCCCACCGGCCTGCAGACGGTCACGGGCGCGGTCACGGTCACGAACCCGACCGCGACCAGCATGAGCTTGAACCAGACCACCCAGAACGCCGGCATGAACGCGCAGACGTTCTCGATCGGTTCCGGCTACCGGGTGGATGTGCACCAGCCGAGTTCGTCGTCTGTCATGGTGATGAACGTTCTCGGCCGCGATCCCTCGAACATCTTCGGCACGCTGACCGCGAACGGTCGTTTCTTCCTGATCAATCCATCGGGCATTCTTTTCGCGCCGGGCGCCAGCATCGACGTGGGCGGCATTGTCGCCACCACGATGCCGATC
>JBAQER010000798.1:0-2970 GCA_049286845.1 Bradyrhizobium sp. | reverse complement strand
GCATGTAGCCGGCCGCGCCCGAGCCCGCCAGCAGGCCGGCCTGCGCGCCACTCAGATGCCATTCCGGAATCAGGAAGGCGGCAAGAAGGGCGGGCACCACGACGTGCGGAAGCAGGCTGCCGAGCTGCCCCACACACATCGCGACGATGACGGATCGGCCCTCGATCGAAATTCAACTACCCCCAGTATCAAGATGCGCAGCCGTATCCCGTCTTGCCTGATTGCTTGGCATTTGCGTCGGCCGCGCAACAGGCGTCAACATCCGATAATGCAGGCCCGCCGCAGCAATTACTGGCATCTGACGCAGTAGAGCGATTGCAGACGCCGGTCTCCGGCAGCACCAGTTCGACGCGCTCTGCTGACTTGCGATCGCCGGCGATATCGGCGGCGATCGAGCGCACCTGCTCGTAGCCCGTGAGCATCAGGAAGGTCGGCGCGCGTCCGTAGGACTTCATGCCGGCGAAATAGAAGCCGGGTTCCGGTTGCGCCAGTTCGCGCGCGCCATGTGGCCGCACGGTGCCGCAGCTGTGCTCGTTCGGATCGATCAGCGGCGCCAGCGCGACCGGGCATTCGATCGCGGGATCGAGCTGGATGCGAAGCTCGCGCACGAAATCCAGGTCCGGCCGGAAGCCCGTTGCCACGACCAGCTCGTCCACCACGACTTGACGGCCGCGGCAGGCAGAGCCGGCGTCGACGGTGAGGCGAGGGACGCCCGAGAGATGCGAAACACGAAATTCGCTCTCGACCTGGATCCGGCCCGCCGCCACCAGCGCGGCGAAGGCCGCGCCGAGCGCACCGCGGGCGGCGAGCTTGTCGTTCGCGCCGCCGCCGAAAGCCTTGGCGGGATCGTTGCCGCGCAGCAGCCAGACCGGTTTGGTCTCCGGCTCCTCGGTCGCGAGCGTTGCGAGGTCGGTCAGCGTACCGATCGCCGAATGGCCGGCGCCCAGCACCGCGACCGTCTTGCCGGCATAGCGCGCGCGGCCCTTGCCCAGCACGTCAGGCATTCCGTACGCGATCCTGTCTGCCGCTTGCGCTTCGCCGATCGCGCGCAGGCCGTTGGCGCCCGCCGGATTCGGCGAATGCCAGGTGCCGGAAGCGTCGATGACGGCGTCGGCCCGCACGCTCTTGGAGCCCTGGCCGTTCCGATAGCGGATTTCGAACGGCGCTGCTTCACGGCCTTTGGTCTTGAGCTTGTCGAAGCCGACGCGGCTGATGTCGGTGACGCGGCTCGAAGTCTGGATGTGGCTCGCAAGCGCGGTCTTGGTGGCGAGCGGCTCGAGATAGTGCTCAACCAATTCGGCGCCGGTCGGATATTGCCCGGGCTCCGGTGAATTCCATCCCGTCGACGCCAGCAGCCGCGCCGCGGCGCGGTCGATGTGGTATTCCCACGGCGAGAACATCTGCACGTGACCCCATTGCCGCACCGCATGGCCGATCTGGCTGCCTGCTTCCAGCACGATCGGTGTCAGCCCGCGCTCCAGCACATGCGCGGCTGCGGCAAGCCCGACCGGGCCGGCTCCGATGATCGCGACCGTCTTGGCTTCACTCATGTTATTCTCCCATTAAACCGGAAATATCGAAATAGATGGCCGCAACAAACTATGCCGCGGTCTTGGTGTCCTTGCTTTCGCTGGTCTCGGTGCAGCATTCGGCGACCAGAAAATCCACCAGCCCCCGCATGACTTCGTAGTTGGCGTGGCAGACCAGCGTGGTTGCCTCGCGCACCTGCGTGACCAGCCCCACCACCACCAGCGCCTTGATGTGGTGGGAGAGGGTGGAGGGCGCGATCTTCAGCCTGTCCTGCAGGCGGCCGACCGGCATGCCGGCAGCGCCGGCGCGAATGAGGGTGCGGTAGATCTTCAGCCGCGTGGGGTTGCCCAAGGCTTCCAGATGCGCGGCGGCGTCGTCGAGTTTCATAAGCGCAGAATTTCAGACGTCGGGAATGCTGTCAACCATATTTCTAGTATTATGGAAATATGGCGGACGATCCGCTGAGGAGCTTGACAGGAAGTCATATATCCATAAGTATAGATATATGGAATCAGAAGATGCCATTCTCGGCCTCGCGGCGCTGGCGCAGGCGACCCGGCTCGATGTGTTCAGGCTGCTGGTGAAGCACGAGCCGGAGGGGCTTGCGGCCGGCGATATCGCGCGCGTGCTGGCGGTGCCGCAAAACACCATGTCGTCGCATCTTGGCGTGCTGTCGCGCGCCGGGCTGGTGACGGCGCAGCGGCACAGCCGCAGCATCGTCTACCGCGCCGATCTCGCCCGCTTTCGCGCCGTGATGCTGTTCATGCTGCGTGATTGCTGCGACGGACGCCCCGAAATCTGCGCGCCGCTGATCGAAGACCTCACGCCGTGCTGTTCGCCGAAGACGAAGAGGAAAGCTCATGTCTGATCGGATCTACAACGTTCTCTTCCTTTGCACCGGAAATACCGCCCGCTCGATCCTGGCGGAGTCGATCCTGCGCAAGGATGGCCGCCACCACTTCCGCGCCTTCTCCGCCGGCAGCCAGCCGAAGGGGAGGGTGAATCCCCATGCGATCAAGGTTCTCAACAGCCTCGATTACCCCACCGACGATCTGCGCTCCAAAAGCTGGGAGGAATTTGCGCGCCCGGGTGCGCCGGTGATGGATTTCGTTTTCACGGTTTGCGACAACGCCGCCGGCGAGTCCTGTCCGGTATGGCCGGGCCAGCCGATGACCGCGCACTGGGGAATCGAAGACCCGGCTGCGGTCGGGGGTACCGATATAGAGAAGGAAGCGGCGTTCGTTGCCGCGTTCCGTTATCTCAAGAACCGCATCGGCACATTCACAAGCCTGCCGTTGGCAAGCATCGACCGCCTGTCGCTCGGGACAAGGCTGCGCGATATCGGCAGGGGAGAGGGCGCCACCACATTGCGCCCGGACGTGGCGTAGCCGACATGAATCTGTTCGAACGTTTTCTGTCGTTGTGGGTGGCGCTGTGCAT
>JBAQER010000797.1:0-15166 GCA_049286845.1 Bradyrhizobium sp. | reverse complement strand
GGTCAGTACTTCTGGAGCGGTATGGCCGGAACGTTCTTCTTCATCGATCCGGCCGAAGACCTGTTCGCGGTGTTCATGATGCAGGGCCCCGGCCAGCGCGAATATATTCGCTCGATGCTGCGAGGTTTGGTTTACGCTGCCTTGGAGTGACCCGCGCGGAACAGCCGGAAGCGCTCACTTCTTCAGAGTGAGCGTTTCCTCGCCATGTGCGCCCGACGATGCATGAACCCATCGGCCTTTCATGCTGTTGTCCGGGGAAAGCCGATAGACCACGAGATACTCGCCGGCATAGACGGCGGAGTGATCGCCCTGCAGCACGTCGCCGATCACGGTCGAAAAATGGTCGCCCAGCAGGACGCCCTTGCCGGAGTAGGTGTGCCTGGTATCGGCGTTGAAGCAGGAAACATCGTAGATGGTGCCGACGATCTTCAGCGTGCACGTCCCCGTATAAGGCCGGTCGCCTTCGCCGGCGCCCTTCCCTGACATCACATACTCGCCGGTGACGTCGCGCGGTTCGGCGGCGGCTACACGAGCATGGGGCACGAGCAGCGAGACCGCAATCAGCACACCAAGGCACGCGTACCGCATCCGCATCTCCGATCGGTCATACGAGAGTTCGATTGAACTTATCGCATAACCGAGAGAAGCCGCGCTCACGTCTTGGGCGGCCGACATCACAAGTCGGCGATGTCGACCGCGTGGCGTTCAGCTGATCGTCGCACCGCCGTCGATCACCATGGTCTGGCCGGTCATGAAGTTGCCGGCCGCAGACCCGAGGAATACCGCAGCACCCGCGATCTCGTCGGGGATGCCGATGCGCAGCAGCGGCGAGCGCGACGTCGATGCTTTCAAGTTATCGGGGTTGTCCCACAGCGCCTTGGCGAAGTCGGTCTTGATCAGGCCCGGCGCGATGCAATTGACGCGAACATTGTGCGGGCCGTATTCGCAGGCGAGGTTACGCGCGAGCTGCATGTCGGCGGCCTTCGAGATCGCGTAAGCGCCGAGGATGGTCGAACCCTTCAGGCCGCCGATCGAGGACACGATGATGACCGAACCATCCTTGCGCTCGATCATCTGTGGCACGACCATGCTGGTCAGCCAGTTGTTGGCGACGATGTTGTTGTCCAGGATCTTGCGAAACTGGTCGTCGGAAATGCCGGCGAGCGGCCCGTAATAGGGATTGGACGCGGCGTTGCAGACCAGGACGTCGATCTTGCCGAAGGCGCGGTTGGATTCGTTGACCAGGTTCTGCAGATTTTCCTTGCTGGAAATGTTGGCGGCGATGGCGACCGCCGTGCCCTTGCCGAACTTGTCGTTGATTTCCCTGGCGACCTGATCGCACACATCCTGCTTGCGCGAGGAGATCACGACCTTGGCGCCGTGCTCGGCCATCCGTTCCGCAATCGCGCGGCCGATGCCGCGGGTGGAACCGGTGATGACGGCGATTTTTCCGGTCATGTCGAACAAGGTCATGTGTTTCTCCCAGATATTGGTCCGGCGACGCCGGTTTGCTTGGACTTAACGTCATTCCGGGACGATGCGAAGCATCGAACCCGGAATCTCGAGATTCCGGGTCCGGTCCTGCGGACCGTCCCGGAATGACACCTTACGCGAGCTTGGTTTCCGGTATGACCTCCGGGCCCGCAGGCTGATGCATGGCCTTGTGCGAGGCGTCCGCGATCCACGGCTGCTGATTGACCATCGGCAGCCGCCAGACTTTCTTGCCCGCGCTGGCGAAATGATCGAGCCGCGTCACTGAACAATTGTCGATGTCAAAGGCGAGGCCTCTTTCGGGTTGACCGCCGAGCGCGAGACCGACGGCGGCCTTGATGGTTCCGCCGTGGCCGACAGCGATCACGTCTTTGCCGGCGTGTTCGAGATTGATGCGGCCGATCGCGTCACAGGTGCGGTTATAGAGATCCATGAAACTCTCGCCGCCAGGTGCCGGCTCGTCGATCGCAGCAAACCAATGACTGCCGACCGGACGGCTGGCCAGGAATGCAGCGCGATTCATTCCCTGCCATTGCCCGAGATTCTGTTCGGCAAAAGCCGCTTCGCGGGCCATGGTAGCGGGCCTGGGAAATCCGGTGGCCCAGATGGCTTCCGCCGTTTGATGCGTCCGCATCAGGCTGCTTGCGTACCAGACGGCTTGGCGCGGCAATATCTTTGCGACCGCCTCGAACACTTCGCGGTCGCCGGTATCGCAGGCGATATCCGTCTGGCCGTAGATGTTGCCGCCGTCGCTGCGCACCGGCGCATGGCGCACCCACCACCACCGCGTCACGACCACTGCCGGCTTGTCGGGATTGGACATCGCAAAGACCCTTCAATATTGTCCCGTGTCCTACGTCAGGGCACACATCGCCTCAAGTGCGTTTGAAGCGACTTGAGCGTTTGAAATCTTGTTTGAAATTCCACTAATGCCCCATTTCCGAAGTTCGTGCTACTTCGCAGCGCCCACTGACACGAACTTCGGAAGTAAGTGGGGCATTAGCAAATTCATTTATGCCAGCGCCGCTTTTCGATTTGAAGTTCCTGTTGCGGACTTGCAGCAACCAGTGCAGGAACTTCAAATCGGCGGCGCTGGTCGGCAAGCGCCGGCAACAAGGGAGAAACTCATGGGCCGCCTCGAAGGCAAATCCGTCATCATCACCGGCGCCGGCAGCGGCATCGGCCGCGCCGCCTCGCTGCTGTTTTCCAAAGAAGGCGCGAAGCTGATCGTCGTCGACCGCAGCGAGAGCGTGAAGGAGACCGCAAAGCTGGTCAGCGACGCCGGCGGCACCGTGGAAGCCGTGATGGCCGACGCCGGATCGGAAAACGACGTGAAGGCCTTCATCGACAAGGCGGTGTCGAAATACGGCAGGCTCGACGCGATCTGGGCCAATGCCGGCGTCAGCGGCGGGCTGGTGCCGATTCCCGAGCAGACCGTGGAACACTGGCAGGAAATCCTGCGCATCAATCTGATCGGCCCGTTCCTCGCGATCAAATATGCGATGCCGCACATGATCAAGCAGAAGTCCGGATCGATCGTCTGTACCGCGTCGGTGGCGGGCCTGAAGTCCGGCGCCAGCGGCCACCCCTACGCGGCGAGCAAGGCCGGGGTCATCAGCCTGGTGCAGACCACGGCCTATTCGCTGTCCGGCACCGGCGTGCGCATCAACGCGGTCTGTCCCGGCCTGATCGAGACCGGCATGACCAAGCCGATCTTCGACAATGCCAAGCAGCGCGGCACCCAGGACAAGATCGGCCAGCTCAATCCGCTGAAGCGCCCTGGCCAGCCGCACGAACTCGCGGCGATGGGACTGTTCCTCGCCAGCGACGACGCATCCTATGTCAACGGACAGGCGATCCCGGTCGATGGCGGCCTCACTGCATCGATGCCGTATACGGGGAAACCGATTTAGCGACGGCGGGTTCGCGTCACTTGATGAGAACCGGTAGGGTGGGCAAAGGCGCGTCTTCGCGCCGTGCCCACCATCTATCCGCAGTGCAATCTCGATTGTGGACACACTTTCTTCCCGCTGGAAAGAAGATGGTGGGCACGGCGCGAGTGCGCCTTTGCCCACCCTACGAAATCCCGATCCCCACGCGTTCGCGACGATCGCGATCCGCCCTTCGTATCGGGTGAGACCGGCGGATTCGTAAACGTGATTTGCCCGACATGTTAAGCGATTTCTTTCGATTCCTGGGCCTGACTCGCATTTCTGCAATTCCGAAGTGCCGTCGGGTTGTTTGGTCGCGGGTTCCCGCAGGGGCAGCAGCCCCAAACCAAAATATCGAAAACAACCCCATGCACAGATAGCGCGCCGCAATCGGGATAAAGCCGGTGGCGCGGACGAGACGCCGATCACAACCCGTCTGGCGGTATTCCTGATGCGTCGGCCGCCACCGGCCGGTGACGTATGCGCTCGCGGTAAAAGGCGTAGAGGCCGGACAGCACGATGATCGAAGCGCCGGTCGCCATCATGGCGTCGGGCACATCGCCGAACACGAGAAAGCCGAGCAGCATCGCCCATAGCAGCGCGGAATAACGGAACGGCGCCACCGCCGAGATATCGCCCGATCGCAGCGCCATGATGATGCACTGGTAGCCGATCAGGAGCAGCACCGCGGCCATCGCAAGCAGGCCGAGCGCGCGGCCCGACGGCGGCGTCCAGCCGCCGAGCGGAACGAGGATGACGGCTCCGGTGATCGTGATCGTCACGGTCGTCACCAGGGTAATGAACAGCGACGGAATCTTCGCGGGAATTTGCTTGGTCGCGAGATCGCGGACGGCGCAGAAGACCACCGCGGTCAGCGCCAAAAGCGAAAACTGGTTGAAGCCCTCGAGTCCGGGCCGAACCACAACGAGGACGCCGACAAAGCCGGCCGCGATCGCCAGCCAGCGCCGCCAGCCGACCGGCTCGCCGAACATCACCGCCGCGCCGAGCGTCACCGCCAGCGGCAGCGCCTGAAAGATCGCCGCGGTGTTGGCCAGCGGCAAGTGCACGATCGCCGCCATGAACGACACCGTTCCGCCGACCTCGCCAACCACCCGAAGTGCTACCGGCTTCATCATCAGCGTGCGCAGCGGGCGCACCGCGCGCTGATGCACGGCAAGCGCTGCGATCAGCGCAACCGCAACCACCCCCCGCACCAGCATCATCTGGCCGAAGTTCATCTCGGACGACACCGCCTTGGTGATCGCGTCGTTCATCGTGAAGCCCGCCATGGCCACGGCCATCAGCAGGCTTCCGCGAATGTTTGGAGAAAGGGGCAAGAGAGTTTCCAGATGGGATTACGCGGCAGAACCGTCATGGCCGGGCAAGAGCGCGAAGCGCGTCTTCGCGCTAGATGACCCGGCCATCCATCTGCTTCGAAGGAGTCTCTTGAAGATCGATGGATACGCGGGTCAAGCCCGCGTATGACGAGTCTTCCAGAATGGCGCACACGGTCAGTTTGCGCCGGCCTTCTGCGCGTATTCCCAGGCGGCCTTCGACAGCGGCACCGTGCGCTTGGCCGACTCCATCGCCTTGGCATTCGCCGCGGTGCCGTCGCGAACGCGTCCGGCGATACCCTGGGTGATGCCGGCGAGCCGGAACAGATTGTAGGCGAAATACCAGTTGAGGTCGGGAACCGCGCTGCCGGTGACGTTGCAGTAGATTTTCGCGGCCTCTTCCATGCTCGGAATGTTCAGCGCCTTGAGGTCGGCATTGGCGAGGCCCGGCATGGTCCATTGCATCAACAGATAGGTAAAGTCCGCCATCGGATCGCCAAGCGTCGACAGTTCCCAGTCCAGCACCGCCTGCACCCGCGGTTCCGTCGCGTGGAAAATCATGTTGTCGAGACGATAGTCGCCGTGGACGATCGAAACCCGTGCCTGCTCCGGCAGCGTCTTCGGCAGCCACTCGGCGAGCTTCTCGAATTCGGGAATGTGCTGGGTTTCGGAGGCGCGGTATTGCTTGGTCCAGCGATCGACCTGCCGCGCAAAGTAATTGCCCGGCTTGCCGAAATCGCCGAGCCCGATGGCCTGCGGATCGAAATTGTGCAGCTTCGCGAGCGTCTCGATCTTGCTGGTGAAGATCTTGCGGCGGTTTACCGGCGTCTGGCTCGGCAGCGTCGGATCCCAGAACACCCGGCCCTCTTCCATCGACATGATGTAGAACGCTGCACCGATCACGCTGTCGTCGGTGCACAGGGCGTAGGCTTTCGCGACCGGAAAGCCCTGCTTGCTCAATGCGGCGATGACGCGAAATTCGCGATCGACCGCATGCGCCGACGGCAACAGTTTGCCGAACGGCCGGCGGCGCATCACATAGGAACGCCCGGGGGTATCGAGCCGGTAGGTCGGGTTGGACTGGCCGCCCTTGAACTGCAGGACGACCAGCGGGCCCTGATAGCCTTCGACATGCTCGCGCATCCAGCCGTCGAGCCTGATCTCATCGATCCGATGCCGCTCCTCGACGGGCTTGGTGCCCGAAAATTCTTCGTCGTTTCTGACGCCCTCGGCCAAGATGACGCTCCCTTATTTCTTGGGGAGCGCCATCAATCGAGGGCTCCCGTTAGTGCGCTTTGTTTGCATACTTCCGAAGTTCAAGTCTGGCAATGGCGCGGTTATGGACCTCGTCCGGACCATCCGCCAGGCGCATGGTGCGCATGGAAGCGTAGTCCCGGGCAAGCCCCGCGTCGTCGGAGACACCGGCCCCGCCATACGCCTGAATGGCGTTGTCGATGATCTTCAGCGCCATGTTCGGCGCCGCCACCTTGATCATGGCGATCTCGAGCTGTGCAGTCTTGTTGCCGACCTTGTCCATCATGTCGGCGGCCTTGAGGCACAGCAAGCGGTTCATCTCGATGTCGGTGCGGGCTTCGGCGATGCGCTGTTCCCAGATCGAATGCTCGATGATCTTCTTGCCGAACGCGGTGCGCGATGACAGCCGCCTCACCATCTTCTCCAGCGCCTCCTCGGCCTTGCCGATGGTGCGCATGCAGTGATGGATGCGGCCCGGGCCGAGACGGCCTTGCGCGATCTCAAAGCCCCTGCCCTCGCCGAGCAGGATATTGCTGGCGGGAACGCGGACGTTCTCGAGCAGCACCTGGGCGTGGCCGTGCGGCGCATCATCGTAGCCGAACACCGGCAGCATCTTCTCGACCTTGATGCCGGGAGTGTCGAGCGGCACCAGGATCTGCGACTGCTGCTGGTGGCGCGGCAGGTTCGGATCGGTCTTGCCCATCACGATCGCGATCTTGCAGCGGGGATCGCCGACGCCCGACGACCACCATTTGCGGCCGTTGATGACGTAATGATCACCGTCGCGCTTGATGCTTGTCTCGATGTTGGTCGCATCCGAGGACGCCACCGCGGGCTCGGTCATCAGGAAGGCGGAGCGGATCTCGCCGTTCATCAGCGGCTTCAGCCACTGCTTCTTGTGCTCCTTGGAGCCGTAGCGCATCAGCACTTCCATGTTGCCGGTATCCGGCGCGGAGCAGTTGAACACTTCGGAAGCCCAGCCGATGTGGCCCATCTCTTCGGCCAGCGGCGCGTATTCCAGGTTGCTCAATCCCGCGCCGCGGAATTCATCGTCCTCATGCGAGGACGGCGGCATGAACATGTTCCAGAGGCCTTCGGCCTTCGCCTTCTTCTTCAGGTCTTCCAGGACCGGGATCACCTTCCAGCGCTCGCCGGCTTCGTCCTGCTGTTTGTAGATCGGCACCGCGGGCCGGACATGCTTGGTCATGAAAGATTGCACGCGATTGAGCCAATCTTTCTGGCGATCACTCATATTGAAGTCCATGGGACGCTCCTCACCTTCTGAAATCTTTGGGCCGCACTGTCTGCCGGCCGCCTATTCGCCGCAAGATCGTTTCCTGCAACGATCGTCGCGGCGGCTTTGGGCCGGGTTCGAAATGCGACTCATTACGAACAATGATTGACATTTCCGGCCCTTCAAACGATAGTTTCATACAAATGTTTGAAATGCAAATCCGGACTTCTCGTCATTCCGGGGCAGCCCACAGGGCTGAACCCGGAATCTGGAGATTGTGGCGCGCGATTCCGGGTTCGCGGCTCCGCCGCGCCCCGGAATGACGAAAGAGAAAGCCATGGCGTCGGATCAGACCAGAACCGCAATCCTCAACGCCGCCGAGCGGCTTTACGCCGATCGCGGCTTCGGCGACGTCACGCTGCGCGACATCGTCGCCGCGGCGAACGTCAATCTGGCGGCGGTGAACTATCATTTCGGCTCCAAGGACGAGCTGATCGCCGAGCTGTTCGTCACCCGCAGCCTCGCCACCAACCGCGAGCGGCTCAACAAGCTGAAGGCCGCCGAGGAAAAAGGCGGCGGCCGCGCCGGCATCGAAGCTATCTTCCGCGCGCTGGTCGGACCGACGCTGCGCGGCTGCCTCGGCCCCGACCGCGAGGGCTCGACCGCGGCGCGCTTCATGATCCGCGCCTCCATCGAATCCGTGCCCCCGATCCGCCGCATCAAGAACCGCGAGGTCGATCACTTGCGGAAATTCGCCGCCGCGATGCGGCGCTCCCTGCCCGACCGCGACGAGGTCGATCTCTATTGGGGACTGCACTTCGCGCTGGCGATGGCGCACCACACCATCAGGGAAAGAGAGCGGCTGACAAAGCTGTCGGACGGCAAATGCGATCTCAACGACGTCCAGGGGATCATCGACCGTGTCGTGGCAATGTCGGTGATGGCGCTGACGGCGGGGGAGACGCAGAGCAAGGCGCCCGCGAAACTGCTGGCGCGGGACGCCCGGTAGCCGCTCGGCTTCGCCGGAGACCGAACAACCGTTGCCTGCGCCGAACGCTCGTTTACTTCACGTGTGTGAACTGCGCGATGACGGCGTCGAACGGCGCAGCGGAGCGCATGGCGCGCGCGAGACTGCGCGCCCCCTCGAGCGCTGCGATCAACGCCATCGCCCGCCGTTGCGCCATTCCCGATGCACTGCGTGCCGCGAACACCTCGGCTATAGCCGCGGTCCAGGCTGCGAAGACCGCAGCCAGCGCATCCGCGAAATCGCGGTTCGAGGGCGCCAGTTCGTTTGCCAGGTTCTGCGCCGCGCAGCCGATCCCCCAATCTGCCGCTTCCATTTCCTTGGCGATACCCTTGCAGAGAGCGCGAATGAAGCGATCAGGGTCGTTCTCGCAGCGCCCGGCCAGCTGACGCATCCCGGCTTCAGTGCGGGCCCCGTAGGCCTCGAGGACTTCGCGCGCAAGCTGCTCCTTGCCGCCGGGAAAATGAAAATAGAACGAGCCCTTGGGAGCGCCGCTCTCTTCCAGAATCTGCGCGAGGCCGGTCGCCGCATAGCCTTGCGTGCGGAACAGGCGTTCCGCCGTTGCCAGCGCTTTCTGTCTTGCGTCGGTCGTCCTCGTCATTGCTGCAGCGCGCCTCTTGCGGTCCATTCGGAGCGGTGTTATAGGGCGATCACCATAGTATGGCAATCGCCATAGTATTTTCGGAGGACCTCATGCCAGTTGTTACCATCCAAGTTCCCGCAGGCGCGCTCGATGCCGACAAGAAATCAGCCATGATCGCCAAGGTGACCGATGCCGTCGTCGAGGCGGAAGGCATTCCGGCCGTCCGCGCCGCGACCCTTGTCCTGATCGAGGAGGTTTCGGACGGTGGTTGGGGCATTGGCGGGCGCGCCGTTACGCTGGAGAAGATGAAGGCCGCGCTGGCCGCCAAGGCCTGAACCATGCGCGAACTCGTCTTTCTGGGACCGCGCAAGCTTGAATGGCGCGAAGCCCCGGAGCCGCGGATCGAGCACCCGGAGGACGCCATCGTTCGCCCGATCGCAGCCACAACCTGCGATCTCGATACGGCGATCATCCGTGGAACGACACCGTTCGAGGGCCCGTTCGCCATTGGCCATGAATGCGTTGCGGAAGTCGCCCACGTCGGCCCCGGCGCCACCCAATTCTATCGAGGTCAGCATGTCATCGTGAGCTGGCACATCTCCTGCGGACGCTGCCATCGCTGCGCCCGGCGGCAGCTTCCGAACACCTGTTCGCACTTTCCACGCGGCGCAGCCTTCGGCTCACCGGTCCAGGGGCCCTGGGGCGGGCTGTTCTCCGATCTGGTGCGCGTGCCTCATGCACCGGCGAGTCTGGTGCCGCTGCCCCCGGGCGTTGATCCGACGCATTGGGCCAGTCTGTCCGACAACATCCCGTTCGGCTATGAGCTGACTGTCCCGCATCTGTTGCGCGACCCGGGCGCCAACGTGTTGATCATGGGTGGTTGCGGGTCGGTCGCGCTCTACGCAGCTGCATTTGCCCGCGCCGCCGGCGCCGGAGCGGTCGACTATATCGATACCGATCGCACCCGGCTCGACATCGTGACCAAACTCGGCGCGAACGCAATCGAAATGCCGCCACCGCGCCGGCACGGCAGCTACCCGATCACCGTCGACGCCAGCATGAGCGCGGATTCCCTTCGCTGCGCCATCCGCTCCACCGAGCCGGAAGGACAGTGTTCGAGCGTCGGCTGCCACTTCGGCGAAGTCGCAATGCCGATGATGGAAATGTATGTCCGGGGCATCAACTTCTATACCGGCCGGGGCCAGGGTCGTCCGAACATCGAGAAAGCCATGGCCTTCGTCGACGCGCGGCGCGTCAAGACCGAACTGGTCACCACGGAGGTGATGCCGTTCGATGCCGCGCCTGAAGTCCTGGCGCAGGGCTCCATGAAGCCCGTCCTGGTCCGGCCGCCCGTTTGCGGCCCGAAGGCGGACCCCATCACGCAACACGGCGGACGGATCGGTTAAGCCATGCACAAAACCCGGCAGACGATCCTGAGCGACGGCTATATGCCGCGGCCGCCGCTTTCGCTTTCGGATTACCGCGCAGCCATCGGGAGTGAAATCGGCCGGTCCGATTGGGTTTTGATCGACCAGCCGATGATCGACGCGTTTGCCGCGCTTACCGGCGACAACCAGTACATCCACATCGATCCCGTCCGCGCCCGGGAAAGCCCGCTCGGGGGCACTGTCGCGCACGGCTTCCTGACGCTCGCGATCATCGGCGGGTTGGGACCGAAGGTGATTCCGCCGATTGAAGGTTCGAAGATCGGCTACAATTACGGCTTCAACAGCATCCGCCTGGTAGCGCCGGTTCGTTCAGGTTCGCGGATCCGGGCCATCTTCATCGCGAAGGGTGCGGAACAGCGCGCCCCCGGACAGGTGACGCTGACGTTCGGCGTCACCGTCGAGATCGAACGCCGCATCAAGCCGGCGCTGGTCGCCGAATGGCTGACGCTGATGGTCTCGGAATAGATTGGTCGCTGTTCTGGCTAGACGATTTTCTGCGCCTTCAGCTTCTCAACCTTCGCCTCGTCATACCCGATCGTCGCCAACACATCCCCGGTGTCGGCTCCGAGCAGCGGCGGCGCGCGATATTCCTTCACCGGGGTGCCGGAGAAGGTGATGGCGTTGCGGATCAGCGACAGCGATTGCTCGAAGGGATGTTCGACCTTGACCTGCATGCCGCGCGATTGGACGTGCGGATCGGCAAACACCTGCGAAAAATCGTTGATCGGCCCGGAGGGCACGCCGGCCTTCTCCAGTTCATCCAGCCAGTAGGCCACGGGCTGCTTCAGGAACAGCCCGGCGAAGATCGCCATGATCTCCTTGCCGTGCACGACGCGGTCGTTGTTCTTGAGGAATTTCGGATCGGTCGCAAGCTGCGGCTCGCCGAGCACGGCGCAGGTGCGCGCGAACTGCCCGTCATTGCCGACCACCAGCATCAATTCGCCGTCGGTGCAGCGGAACACGCCCGCGGGCATGCCGCCATTGCCCCAGGTGCCGCGCCGCGGCGGGGTCTGGCCGTTGACGAGGAAGATCTGCGCGTAGTGCGACAGCGACGCGATCACGGTGTCGAACAGGCAGACGTCGACATGCTGCCCTTCGCCGCCATTGACCTTGCGATGATAAAGCGCCGAGAGAATGCCGATCGATGAGTTCATGCCGGTCATGTAGTCGACGATGGAGGGACCGACCTTCATGGGTCCTGCGCCGGGCTCGCCGTCGAGGTGGCCGGTGACGCTCATCAACCCGCCCATCGCCTGCAGGATCGCGTCGTAACCGGCGCGCGGCGCGTAAGGTCCGGTTCCGGTCTGCCCGAAGCCGGTCACCGAGCAATAGATGATGCCGGGGTTGATCGCCTTGATCGATTCATAATCCAGTCTGTAGCGCTTGAGATCGCCGACCTTGTAATTCTCCATCATGACATCGCAGGATTTTGCCAGCTCGCGGACGATATCCTGGCCTTCCTCGGTCGCGATGTTGACGGTGACCGATTTCTTGTTGCGGTTGGCGCAGAGATAGAACGAGTTGTTGTTGTTCTGTTTGCCGTCCGGGTCCTTCAGATAGGGCGGGCCGAAGGCGCGCGCGTCGTCGCCGCCGCCCGGCCGCTCGATCTTGATCACCTCGGCGCCGAGATCGGCCAGCATCTGCGCCGACAGCGGGCCAGCGAGCACGCGCGTCAGATCAAGGATTTTGATGCCTTGGAGTGGCAGAGCCGACATGAAACGTTCCTCCGAAATTTTTCGTCGTGCTCCGGGAACGGTCTCCCGGCACTTTTCGAAGAGAGCCGATACACTATTTCCCTGGCAGCGAGCACTGCGCTGGCGGCATGCAGCTATCCGTCCCGCGGCCGCCGTGCCTGGGCGCGCATGCTCGAGCAAGGCGAGCGGCATCCCCTGACGGGATTGGAGCGGGTGAAGGGAATCGAACCCTCGTATTCAGCTTGGAAGTCTCCGGATTTCCGCAATGTTTTCAAAAGCCATTCTGACATCTCTCAGCTTTCCGGGCGGTTGAGTTCGCTACAGAATTTCTTTTTGTCAGAATGGGAGTTGCTCCCCGCGTTCGACCTTTCCACCAATAATTGACCGGCCATTTGCCGGTGCTTCAAAAGCCGGCCATGCCTGCCCGGCCCAATGGCCGTCCGCAATCCGCACGCACCCGCGAGGCCATCGCCCTGCTCCGATCGTCGAGAATCAACCTGACGGACTCGATTCCAGAATAATTTCAAGCATTGAACTTTCACCTTCGAGCCGTCACCATTTTGCCATTGAAGAAGCAGCGATTCTCATGATGACCAACGCGACCCTGTCGGAAACTTTGCTGTGGCACGCACGCGCGGGACAAGCCCGCCGGATTGCGAGCATGTTGTCTCCACAAGATGCTGAGCTCGTTGAAGCCTACGCCAGAGAATGCGAAGACCGCGCCCGTGCAGCCTCTATCGATGGTGTTAAAGCCAATGACCGTCGATTGATCGAGGCCCCTCACATGGCCGATCGAACCGTTGTATCGCCGGCCAGAGGTCGTCTGCCGAAACAAGCCGCTTAGCCTAGCCCCCCGAAGGCAAAGGTCACACGTTCGAACCGTGTCGGGTGCGCCATTCAGAATAAAGCTGCGAACTCATATGTGCTTGCGATCACTCTGTAATCAGATTCACCCGCTTGTCGCGCTGCTATTGTAAGCACCGTTCGCGGCAATAGTTTTATCGCTGACGGCTCTCGTACGTTTCGCGAGGACCTATCGCTGCTTCTTGCGGAGGCTTTGGACGTCCCGGGCTGCGTTGCGACGAGCAGCGTCAACCCTTCGAACATTCTTTGTGTCATCGCAGCGCAAAGGTCTGCATCCGCGCGCAGGCAGTCACGCTAACCTTTCGAGAGTTTGGGTCGGCTGACGCTATTGCGACGTTTCAGCCCTGCAACGCTCTCAGATCGCCAGGTAGCCGCCATCAACCGGCAGCATCACGCCTGTAACATATGAGGACAGGGTCGAGACGAGGAACACGACGGGACCGACCAGCTCATCGGCCTCCCCGAAACGATTGAGCGGGATATGCTCCAAATAACGAGCCGCCACGCCAGCATTGTTGCGCGTCGGCTCCGTCATGGGCGTGATGATGATGCCCGGGGCGATGCCATTAACACGGATGCCATACTGCGCCAGTTCGGCCGCCATCGTCTTCGTCATCAACAGGACGCCGCCCTTCGACAGGCCATAGCCGATGCCGCCAGTGGTCGCGTTGAAGCTCGCGATCGAGCCGATATTGACAATGCGTCCCCGCGTTTCGCGCAGTTGCGGCAATAGCGCCTTGACCATCTGGGCCGAGCCCAGCGCATTGACGGAGAACTGGTCCTTGACCGAGTCGAGGAAGATGTCCTCCTCAATTCCAACGCGGCGAACGATTCCGGCATTGTTGACGAGGATCGACGCCGGGCCGAGTTCGCGCGCGATCGCCGCAGCGCCTCGCTCGCATCCCTCCATATCAGCCACATTCAGATGAAGGGCTGATGCTTCGCCGCCATTCTCCGTAATGGAGTCCGCAACTGCTCGCGCGCCTTGCTCATCGCGATCCGCCACCGCGATTCGTGCACCATATCGGGCCAGGCCGCGCGCGATCGCCGCGCCATTTCCCTGTGCGGCCCCCGTCACGACCGCGACGTTTCCCTTCAGCAGATTAGGATACAATATGTTTCCTATCGTCGGCGTCACATCCAAATTTGCATCTTGAGCCAAAGTCTCGTCCTCCAATTCAACAGAGTCGCATCACGCGTTCGTTCGGGGTTGCATCTGGCTGCTCGGCGTCGTGCTGGCGTCACGCGCGATCACGCCAGCAAAGGTCCCTGATGCGAGCTCGGGCGGTCGGCAGCAACGGCGTCGGACAACCGAAGCCAGACATATTGTCCTTTACGACCGACGAGCGGCTTTCGATGGGGAGAAGGTTCGGCGTGAGCACGTGCATATTGCTCTCCATATTATAACAGGGCAGATGAGACGATATCAGTCTTCGTTACTCATATCGTCCCTATGAGAGAAATGTTCCCAATATGCCGAAAGCCGGACGACAAGCTGCGCCCTCCCCACTTGCCCTTGAGATGTTCCTGCCTTACCGGCTCTGTCGTCGCGGAAGTCGTCAGCCGGTTGTTCGCAGCCCGCTACGAACCGCGCTTCGGCTTGATGATTCCCGAATGGCGTATCCTCGCCGTCATCGGCGAAAGCGGCGCCCAGACGACGCAGCAGGTGATCGACCGCACACGCATGGACCGCGTGCGCGTCAGCCGCGCAGTGAACCGCCTGTCCGACAAGCGCCTCTGGCGCGGTCGATGCAGTCGGCGCTGTCCGAGGCACTGACCGCGGCGGAACGCAAGCAGCTTCATCCTCGACAAGCTGGGAGCTTGTGCCCAGCAACTCGAGGAATTGGCGGGTAAGGCCGACTGACCCGACGCCGCCCCTGAGCGGCGGCGGGCAAGAGTGCCTCGCGTTCGAATTCAGCCGACTTGACGTCGCTTTGCCCTCAAGCGCGCGCCACATTTCGAGGTCGCGCCCGGCTGTCGCGATCTGCGGCCGGCCGAGGCCGCGCGCTTCGTCAAACCCGCGAGCATAGTCAAACACGAACGACTGGAAATCGATCAAGTGTTGCTGCTGCAACGTGGTCATGCTGCTCCCCGGCCTACTGCACACGATCCGCGGTCGTTTGATTTGCTCCAGGTTCGGTCTGAACTTTCACACCGGCCTTGGTATCCGCCCCAAGAAATGCCTGCGCGACAGCGGGATTACGAAGCAATTCCCGTCCGGTGCCTTCCAGTTCGAAACGTCCAAGCGCCATCACACAGGCGCGATCCGAGATCCGCAAAGCGGCCCGTGCATTCTGCTCCACCAGCAG
>JBAQER010000796.1:0-19869 GCA_049286845.1 Bradyrhizobium sp. | reverse complement strand
ACGCTGCATCGAATGGTGCTACGATCGGGTCGAGGGCGACCGCTTCGCAGACCAGCGCTATCTGGACCGGCTGCCCGAATTGTTCGGAGGCATTCACGTCATCCAGCATCTCGGCGCCAATCTTGCGCCGTGGAACATAGCAAACTATCGGCTGGAATGGCGCGACGGATCGGTTGAGATCGAAGGGCGCTACCCATTGCTGTTCTTCCATTTTTATGGGGTAAAGCTTGCGGGGCGATACTATTACAACAGTCACCGCGTGTATCACGCGCCGTTTTCCAGCCTTGTGAGGCACCGGATCTATGAGCCCTATGTCGCCGCGCTTGCAGAAGCTGATTTGACCGTGGCCGCGCATCGCGATGACCGGGAAATCAAGGCGATCCGAAAGCCGAGCGTCCGCAGCTATCGCGATCGCATACCCAATGCGTTACGCAAAGTGAGAGCGGCGACTATTCGGGGCCTTGATATCGTCACAGGGCGCGCTATCGCGTCTCCAGACGACCGGGGCAGGTAGTCGATGTCCGCATTGCGAGATTCCTGAATGCGATTGCTGATCCTTGGTTGTTCGTCAATCGTGCGACGACGGGTGATACCCGCCGCAGCAAAGGTCCAGGCGATCGACGAAATATCGATTGCGAGCAAGAGTCGTCCGGAGCCCAGCGAGGGATGGCCGAAACGCGGTCGCTTTTTCGCCGATTACGACGTTGCGTTGCGGGAAAGCCGCCCGGATATCGTTTACCTTTCGCTGCCGAACGCGTTGCATGAACGCTGGGCCCTGGCGGCGCTCGCTGCCGGCAAGCACGTTCTCGTCGACAAGCCGGCAATGACCAGCCGGGAAGCGTGCGAACGTGGCGTAGCCGAGGCGCGGCGCACCAACTGCCTTCTCGCGGAAGCTACCGTGTTTGGCTACCATCCGCATTTCGGGGCGCTGCAGCAGTTCATCGGCGAAAATGCTCCGCTCAGGCTGGTCGACGCCCAGTTCGTCATCCCGCCGCTGCCGATCGCCGATTTTCGCAATCACCGGGAGCTTGGCGGGGGGTGCCTGCTCGATATGGGCCCTTATGCCGCCGCTCTGATGCGGCTATTCGGTGGCGGCCCGCCGTCGCACCTCACGGCATTGGCGGGCAGTCGCCATCCCGAGACCGGCGTCGACATGGGATTCTCGGTGCAGGCGCGGCTCGCAAACGGCGGCATCTTTTCCGGCCATTTCAGCTTTGAGGGCGAGTATCAAAATCGCTTGCTCATCGTGACAGGTTCAGGCTCTGTGATGACGGAACGCGTGTTCAGCCCACCCGCCGATCACCGGATCGAGTGGCGCCGGCGCGTCCGCAATGTCGAGAGTTCGGTAACGTTCGAGCCCGCCGATGTCTTCATGGGATTTCTGGAGGCGGCGGTCAGAGCAATCTCGGGCGATGACCACGAGCCTCTGCACCGGGATCTTCTCGCTGACGCCGAGTGCCGGGACCGGATCGCCGAGGCTCTCGAACCGATACGCCAACACACGTGAGAAAGTGATGCCGATTAACGTTTGGGACTATCTGCGGGAATACGATGAGCTGCGGAATGAGATTCTCGCGGCGGTGGATCGGGTGTTCCGGTCCGGGCGGCTGATCCTGGGGCAGGAGGGCGTCAAATTCGAGCGCGAGATGGCAGCGTATCTCGGCGTCGCCGACGGCGTCGGCGTCAACAGCGGGACCGACGCCATTTACATTGCTCTGTCGTCGTTGGGCGTGAAAGCCGGCGATGAAGTGATCACGGTGCCCAATACGGCGGTGCCGACGGTTTCGGCGATCCGCACCCTCGGCGCCAGGCCTGTCTTTGTCGACGTCCGCGACGAGGACTTTCTGATGGATGTCGATCAGGTCGAGGCGGCGATTACGCCGCGCACCGCCGCAATCATCCCCGTCCACCTGTATGGCCAGTGCGTCGATCTTGATCCGCTGATGGCCATCGCCCGTCGCCATGGGCTCAAGGTGATGGAGGATTGTGCGCAGTCGCAGGGCGCGCTCTACAAGAACCACCAGTCAGGCAGTGTCGGCGACGCGTCGTCTTTCTCGTTCTATCCGACCAAGGTGCTCGGCGCCTATGGCGACGGCGGCATGGTCATGAGCAGCGACGAGGCCGTCATCCGTTTGGCGCGCAGCCTCCGCTTTTACGGCATGGAGACCGTGTATTATTCCGAACGGCACGGCTACAATTCGCGGCTCGACGAGGTGCAGGCGGCGATCCTGTCGCTCAAGCTGCCGCGCATCGATGGCTGGATCGAGCGCCGCCGTGCGATTGCCGCCCGCTACAACCAGAGCCTTGCCGGCAGCGGACTGGTGCTGCCGCGCGAGAACGCGCATAGCCGCCACACCTATTATGTCTATGTGGTCGAGCATCCAACGGATCGCGACGGCGTACTGGAGCGGCTGGCCAAGCGCGATATCAACTGCAACGTTTCGTACCGATGGCCGATCCATACCATGCGCGGCAACGCCGATCTCGGCTATCGCGAAGGGCAATTCCCGGTGGCGGAGCGCAAGGCACAGCGAATCTTCTCCCTGCCGATGTACCCGCATCTGAAGGACGAGGAAGTCGACACGGTGATCGATGCTTTGAGGGAACTGGTCTGATGGCCGAACGCGCGCACCTCGAGTGGTTTCGCGAACGCATCGCGGCGTCCTTGGCGATCGAGTCAAGGGATCCGGCGCCGATCCTGGCCTGGTGCGAAGAGCGTCGCAAGTCGATCGAATTCAGGGCGGATCTGATCGGGCTTGATCAGGTTCGGGATTGGTCGCGCGACGCGCAGGGCAATGTCCGGCACAAGAGTGGGCAGTTTTTCGGCGTCGAGGGCGTCAGAATCGAAAGCGGGGACCTGCGGGAGGTAAAGTCATGGGATCAGCCGATCTATACGCAGCCGGACGGCGGCATTCTCGGCTTGATCGCACGCGAGACCGCGGAGAATGGCATCGAATTTCTCCTGCATGCCAAGGCTGAACCCGGAAATATCGGAATCCTGCAGTTGGGCCCCAGCATTCAAAGTACGTGGTCGAATATCAGGCGTGCTCATGCGGGCAAGCGCCCTCCGATGGTGGAGGTTCTCACCGCCGAGGCCGGTGTCCGGATCGTTTATCGGGCGGAACACAATGAGGAGGGCGGCCGGTTCTGGCGGAAATCGAACGACAATGTCGTCGCGTTTCTTGACGACGAGCGCGTGATCGAGACCGACACGACCATGTTTTGCTGGGCCAGCCTGAGCCAGATAAAGGAACTGGCCCTGATGGACAATGTGCTGAGCCCGTTCGTCAAGACGATTCTGTTTGCCCTCTAGCAACAACGCGCGACCGGAAGCGGCGATCAGGGCTTCGTGGTTTTCGAGAACAAATAGGTCTCGGTCGCCGAATGATGCCCCGTTGCTTCCTGCACGTCATACGGGATGCAGGACCATTCACGCTCGAGGCGCAGACCTGCGTCCTGGCAAATCGAGATCAGTTCCTGCTTGTTGAACACAACCTCGACAACGGGCGCTCCATAGGCATATTTCCTCAGAAAGGTAGTTCGATGGGCATCGAATACCGGCACGGTATGGAAAATGCAGTAGCGCGCCGCGACGCGGGCGGCTTCGCAGATGGCGGCCTGATAGTCGATGATGTGCATCAGCGAAACGCCGTTGAAGACGATGTCGAAGGCCTCGTCGGCATACGGCAACCGGGTCGCGTCGGCGACCTCGAAGCTTATCGTCGGGTAGCGAGTGCGGGCGCGTGCGATCATGGCGTCGGAATAATCGATGCCGGTGTACTCGACGCCGCCGGGCAGCAGGGTGGCGAGCACTTCGGAATAATAGCCGCTGCCGCAGCCGACCTCGAGCAGCCGCGGACGGGCGATTTCGGTCGC
Source organism: Bradyrhizobium sp. (assembly GCA_049286845.1). Lineage (GTDB taxonomy): Bacteria > Pseudomonadota > Alphaproteobacteria > Rhizobiales > Xanthobacteraceae > Bradyrhizobium. The sequence goes on along the minus strand of JBAQER010000796.1, from coordinate 15,993 downwards.
CGCGACGGCTTCCGCCGCGACGCTGAAATCGAGCCGCGGCTCACCCTGCTTCATGGCGGCGATCAGGTTTTCATAGGCGCGTTGCTGCCGGGCGACGGTGCGCGCGGCAAGCCATCCGCCTGACGATGCAGCGGCAGCCTTCGCCTCGCCGACGCCGCCGAGCACCCGGTAATCGGTCGAGAACAGAATCTGGCGCCGCAGGACCGGTACCGATCGGACCACCGTCTTGGCCACTTTTCGGATGATGCGGGGAAGCTTCATCGCTTCGTCCGCAGTTGTTCGGCAAAACCCATAATCTCCCGGGTGCGATGACCATAGGTATGCTGCGCCATGGTCCGGGCCTGGCCGGCGCGTGCGATCGCCGCGCGGCCCGGGCCGTCTTCCAGCGCGCGTCCGATGCCGGCAAGGCAGTCGTCGATTCCGCGCCAGACCGCGACTTCGCGACCCGGCTCGAACAGGGTGTGGAGATTGTCCTTGAAGTCGGTCAGCAGGAACGCGCCGACGCCGGTGGCCTCGAACAAGCGCATGTTGCCGGCCTCCCGGCCGGCAAGATCAATATGGGAGTTGAGCGTCACGCGGGAGCGCCGCAAAACCTGATACATGTCGGCGCCCCAGACTTCGCCCTGGAAGCAGCGATGCAGCGGCGAGCTGGAGGGGAGCGCCTGCGGCCGGCTTCCGAATAATTTGAGATCGTAGCGGCCTGCCACCGCCTCCAGCAGGGCGATGCGCTGCCGGTGATCGGCCGACACCGTGCCGACGAAGGAAACATCGATATCCGTCGCGGGCGCTGCCGGCAGCGCGTCGAGGATTGCGGGTTCGAAGGCGAGGTGGTTGAGTTCCGCGCGAACCCCGAGACTTCGAAAGAAGTTCACCGTGGCCGACAGTTGCGACATCATCAGGTCGTAGACCGACCAGTCCTCGCCGCGGGACGGCTCGATGCCAACTTGGCCGATCAGGATCGGACGCCCGATACCCCTGATGCGCCGCACGAGGCCGGTGTTCACATGGAAGGTATCCTGGTTGATGATCAGGTCGGGCCGGAAGTCCTCGATCTGGGCGAGCAGGATATTCTCGGCCTGGGCGTCGAGCGTCGGGCTCAGCCCGACCTTTCGGGCCAGCGGCCGCAGCAGCGGCTTGAAAGGCGTGACGGCGCGCTGCAGCCATCCGGGAAGCGCTCGCGGCGCGGCCGTGCCCGGCGGCTCCGCCGTTTCGACCGCCATACCGTGCTCGCGCGCCCAAACCGACTGCAGCCATGGATTGTTGACGTGGATCTCCGCCGCGGGATGACCCGACGCGCTGAAATTCCTGGAATAGAAGTCGGCGACGCCGAACAGGCTGGCGTTTCTCGCCGCCATCTGCTCGGCATAGCCGGCGTCCTCGAGCCCGGGCTGGCGGCGGTAGAGCCAGGCCAGAAAGCGCGGATAGTCCGCGTTGAGCACGAGGATGCGCATGGCTGTCTAGACCGCGATCCTGAAGCTGTAATTCTTGTCGATCCAGGCCTTGTAGGCGCCGCTGGTCACCTCGCGCCACCAGTCCTCGTGATCGAGGTACCAGCTGATGGTCTGACCGAGGCCGACTTCGAAATTGACGCTGCATCGGTTGCCGAGTTCGCGTGCCAGTCTCGTTGCGTCGATGGCATAGCGGTGGTCGTGGCCGGGACGGTCGGTCACGAAACTGATCAGCGAGCGGCAGGATTTCCCCGACGCCGCGGGACATGACGGAAAGCGCGACGCGAGGCTCGCATCGGCGGCGAAGGCGCGGTCGAGCATGTCGCAGATCAGGCCGACGACGTCCCGGTTGTTGCGCTCGTTGCCGCCGCCGACGTTGTAGGTTTCCCCGACGCGGCCGCGCTCGATCACGGCCATCAGCGCCGCGCAATGATCGGACACGTGCAGCCAGTCGCGGACATTGGAGCCGTCGCCGTAGATCGGCAGCGGCTTGCCTTCCAGCGCATGAATGATCATCAGCGGGATCAGCTTTTCCGGATGCTGATAGGAACCGTAATTGTTCGAGCAGTTGGTGATCAGCGCCGGCAGGCCGTAGGTTTCGACATAGGCGCGCACGAGGTGGTCGCTTGCCGCCTTGCTCGCCGCGTATGGCGAATTGGGACGGTACGGCGATGATTCCGAAAATGCGGGATCCGACGGTCCGAGCGAGCCATAGACCTCGTCGGTCGAGACATGGAGAAAGCGGCTGTGCTCGATTGTTCCGGCCGCACGCCATGCCTCGAGCGCAGTCTTGAGCAGCGTGAAGGTTCCCAGCACGTTGGTCTGCAGGAACGCCTCGGGATCGGCGATGGAACGGTCGACATGCGACTCCGCGGCAAGATGGGCGACGCGGGTGATTTTGTGTTCATCGAACAGCCGCCGCATCAGTGCCGCGTCCTTGATGTCGCCCTTGACGAACAGGATGCTTCGATCGGCGATCAGTGGTTCAAGGCTGCGGACGTTGGCGGCATAGGTCATCGCATCGACGATGACCAGCCGGTCGGACGGCTGCGCGGCGCGCCATGCGTGAACCAGGTTCTGGCCGATGAAGCCCGCGCCGCCGGTGATCAGAACGCTTTGCATCCGGGCCTCTGGGTTGTCCTGGAACTTGGTGTCTTGAAGAGGTTAGGGCGTCACCGCTTCCAGCCAGGTTTACGGCACAGGAGGGGCAGAACCTTCTGTTCACCCCCGACGGCGAAGCCCCTTATATTCGCTGCTTCGTCTGTCGTCACCCGGTCTTATTTCCCGCCGAAAATCGTCGCCCATCCGGAACGATCAGGCCGGAGCCGGCATGCCGTGACGATCGACCGGGGCTCGAACCGTCGATGCGGGACGAGCAGTCGATCCCGCCGCGGGCAGGCCTATGTCCCGGCAAGGGACGGCTGCTGCGGCTGCTGGAACATCGATCGCGGCGTCAGGTACCACAGCAGAAAAAGAATCGCCGCGCCGTGCGTCAGCAAGGTGGTCGTCAGCGGCACGTTGAGCAGGATATGGGGAAGGATAGCCCCTGAGATCAGAATGAAGCTTGGTGGCAAACCGGCGGAGAGACGATTGCCAAGCGCTATGACGAGCCCGCATGCGAACACCGAAACCGGCGCGAACCACAGGCCAACCGAAGCAACTCCCTCCGTCGCGAACAGGGACGCGTTGAAGTTTCCCATTCCGTAAGTCTGCGACATCACGACTGACAGCGGCTCCGAATAGGGACAGGCAACGAGGCGCTTCAGGAACGATATCTGGCAAAAATATGTGAGGTCGTGCCTGGAGAAGAAGTCATTGTAGATGTCCATCGTAGATGTCCATCGCGATTGATGGAATTGCCACCATCCGGTGATTGACGATGGACAAGAGCAGCGCGGCCTTGGCCTGGAACAAGACCACCAGAATCAGCACCGCAAGCAGCGGTCCGGCCAGGGACAGGATGACGGCGATTCTGGCTTCGAAGAGTCTCGAAATCGACAGAATGGCAACAAGCCAAAGCGGAGTAAAAAGGGCCAGCTTGCTCAGAGTAATAGGATACACCAGCAGCAAGAGCAGGAGAGCGGCGCCAGCGCCCCACCAGGATCTGCGTACGATGAATCCTGCAAAGCAAAACGGCAGCAATGAACTGGAAGTGATCCCGGTCAGGTAATTCAATATTGCGGGGGATCCCAGCTTGTCCCGGAATTGATAGATGTCTTCGATGGCCACAAGCCGGAAGTCATAGGCCGCGCCAGCGAGGATTGTCGCAGCACCCAGTGCCAGGATCGCCCACAAGACCCGGTCGAATGCCGCCGCCGACAGTGTGTATACCTGCCGGATCGGCGATGAAATGAACAGTGCGGGCAGCAGAAACGCGATGATCGACGCCACGGCAGAAAGCCCGGCCGATAGGCGGTCGTAGTTCAAGTCGGAAAAACAACTCAGCCAGAGATATCCAAGTATCATCGTGTAGAAATAGAATCCGACGAAAAAGCCGAAACTGAAGCGCGCAAACAGAAAAAGAACCGAAACAAGCGAAAAGCCCGTTACGATGGCGACGGCGACGTGCAATCGAGCCGGATCGAAGAAGAGATGAAACAGCGCGGGTTCGAACGCGATCGCTCGACCTGCATCGGCGAGACGAATCAGAGATGCGCAGCAAATAACGACATGAACGAGTATCAAGGCTCCAAGTCTGAGACGTTCCTTTGCGCGTGGAAGATGATCATCCATATGCGGGTCGTATCATTCTGCGACGAGAGCCTTATGGAAGCGAGATAGCCCAATCGCCATCACCGCACAACCTGGAATTCCCCTGCTTGTCGTGCGCCGGCTCGGTCGATCGTCGCGATCACGCCAATCAATGCGGCGGAGCGGTAGAGTTGTCCAGTTTTTGCTCGAACATCGAGCGTGGCGTTATGTACCAGAGCAGAAACAGAACGGCCATGCCGTGTGTCACCAGAGTCGTGGTGAGTGGCACGTTGAGTAGAACTTGTGGAAGAATGGCACTTGAAATCAGGACGAAGTTTGGTGGCAGGCCCGCAGACGAGCGATTCCCGATGGCGACGATGAATCCGGCCGTCAGGGCTGAAACCGGTGCGAACCAATGCCCAACCGAGGCGATACCCTCCGTCGCAAAAAACGACGCGTTCATGTTGCCCAGCCCGTAGTTGTTCGCCATTTCGACCGATAGGGGGATGTCGAGGGAGCAGGGGACAAACGGCTTCAAGAGCCAGATCTGGCAAAAATGCGTAAGGTCGTGTCTCGCAAAATATTCGTTGTAGAAGTCCATCGCGCTGGATGGGGCGATGAGCATGCGCAAATTGACGATGTTGAAATAGCGTCGTGAGATTTCGTGAAACGTAACGAACAGGATCACCCCGGCAAGCACGGGCAGCAGCAGGGACAGTATGGTTGCTATTCTGGTTTCCGAAAACCTCGCAAGAACGGCAAGCACGACGAGCCATGCCGGCATGAAGAGGGCGACCTTGGTCAAGGTGATTGGATAGAAGGATACCGAGACCAGCAAGGCGGCGCCTGCCCACCAAAGGTTCTTGCGAGCGAGGAAGCAAGCAAACGCATAGGGAAGCAGCACGCTCATGATAACAGCGGTTGCATAATTGATTATTGTCGGAAAACGAAGTTGCTCGCGGTAAGCGTAAATCTCGTCGACGGAGATGAGCCGGAAATTGTAAAATGCGCTGATGGCGGCGATAGCGGCGGAAAACAGCAGGATCGAAATCAGCAGGCGATGCATCGCCCTGTCCGAGAGCCGATAGGACTGCTTGATAGGCGACGTGATGAATAGCGCCGGCAAGAGAAACGCCACAGCGGAAAGCGCTGCCGACGTGCCGGCCATCTTGTGATCGTAATTGAACGGCGAGAAACAGTTCAGCCAGAGATAGCCGAGGATCATCGCGTAGCAATAAAATCCTGCAAAGTAGCCAAAGCTGAAGCGGGCAAATATGAAAAGCGGCGAGACCGCTGCAAAGGCCGCCACGGTGGCGATGGCGTAAGGCAGCCGCGCGGGATCGAAGAAGATGTAGGCCATTCCATAGTCGCGTGCACCAAGCGCAAACGTCAGGCAGCATGCGATGATGAAGAGGAAAATCAGCGACGCGAGTCCGATCCGCCGCCACGATGATTTGTCGTCCGTGACTATGTCCACGCTAACCATACTGTCCTGTGCGAACCTGGCGGCTCTCGATTCAATAGTATACCAAACGATGCGTCGAAAAAGCGCGATTGCCGGAGAACCCGGGATAATTTGGGGCGGCCGTAGCGACTACGACGCACGGCCGTCGTCGGATCTGCTGCGCTGAACCGGCGCTCGGTTGCAGGTGAAACGTAAAGGTCGTCACCCGAGCTTGATTTGCAGGGGCTTTTACTAAATATAGGTCCGACGAGTGTCAACGAGGTTGAGGCGTCGCCCGTATATCGAGTGTCGCCGCCATCAAAGTCATTGCCCATGTCGATGGGGGAATGAGGGCGTTTCATGATCAGATTTGGCTTGCTCGGCTGCGGGCGTATAGCAAAGCGCCACTCCGAGTTGTTGGGGGGCAATCACGTCGACCGCGCCAGTCTGGTCGCCGTCTGCGATCCCATCCGCGCGCGGGCCGACGCCATCGCTTCGAAGTTCAATGTTCCGGCGAGTTACGACATCGACGATTTTCTCGCGCGCAAGGATATCGACGCGGTGGCAGTGCTGACGCCGAGCGGCATGCACCCGGAGCATGTCATCGCCTGCGCCAGGGCGGGCAAGCATGTCGTCGTCGAAAAGCCGATGGCATTGCGGCTGCAGGACGCCGACGCCATGATCCGCGCCTGCGACGAGGCCGGCGTCAAACTGTTCATCGTCAAGCAGAACCGCTTCAATGTTCCGGTGGTCAAGGCGCGCGAGGCGCTGGACGCCGGCCGGTTCGGGCGCCTCATCCTGGGCACCGTGCGCGTGCGCTGGTGCCGGGACCAGGCCTATTACGATCAGGACGACTGGCGCGGCACCTGGGCCTATGACGGCGGGGTGCTCACCAATCAGGCCAGCCACCACGTCGATATGCTGGAGTGGTTTTTCGGCGATGTCGTCAGCGTCCATGCCCGCGCGGTTACGGCGCTGGCGAAGATCGAAACCGAAGACACCGCGGTGGCGACGCTGAAGTTCAGGAATGGCGCGCTGGGCATCATCGAGGCCACCACTGCCGCACGCCCGACCGATCTCGAAGGCTCGCTTTCGATCCTGGGCGAGAAGGGCACCGTCGAAATCGCGGGCTTCGCCGTCAATCAAATCCGGCACTGGCGGTTCGTCGATGAACTGGCGTCCGACAAGGACGTGGTCGAGAAGTTTTCCGTCAACCCGCCGAACGTCTACGGCTTCGGCCATCAGGCCTATTACCAGCATGTGATCGATTGCCTGGTCCATCAGCGCTCGGCACTGGTCGACGGTCTCGAGGGGCGCAAGAGCCTGGAACTGATCTCCGCGCTCTATGAATCGATCGAAACCGGCGAGGAAGTTCAGCTGCACTTCACGCCCCGGCTGTGCCGGCTCGGAGTGGCGTCGTGAACCAGCCGGAGCTGCACCAGGCGGGCATCCGCGACGTCGAATTCGGCGCGCGGGTCAAGCTGGTTGAGCCCTGCAACGTCTATGGCTGCAAGATCGGCGATGACTGTTTTGTCGGGCCCTTCACCGAGATCCAGAAGGGTGTCCGGATCGGCGCCCGCACCCGGGTGCAGTCGCACGCCTTCATCTGCGAGCTGGTGACGATCGGAGAAGATTGTTTCGTCGGCCATGGCGTGATGTTCATCAACGACACCTTCTCGACCGGCGGCCCTGCCCGCGGGCGCAGGGAGCTGTGGCGCGAGACGGTGATAGGCAACCGGGTTTCGATCGGCTCCAATGCCACGATCATGCCGGTTCGGATCGCCGACGATGTCGTGATCGGAGCGGGTTCGGTCGTGACCGGGGACATCACGGTGGCGGGCACCTATGCCGGCAACCCGGCGCGCCGGCTCGTCCAGGGCAAATAGGAAACAGGGAAGACGACGGATGCCGGTACCCTTTGCGGATCTGCAGCTTCAGTACCAGACCATCAAAAGCGAAATCGACGGCGCGATCGCGGCGGTCATCCGCGACAACGCCTTCATTCGCGGCCCCTATGTCGACGCCTTCGAGCGGGAATTCGCCGCCGTGGCCGAGGTCAAGCACTGCGTGTCCTGCGCCAACGGCACCGATGCGCTCTATCTCGCGATGGCCGCGCTGAACGTCCGGCCCGGCGACGAGGTCATCACCACGGCGCATTCCTGGATCTCCACGTCCGCCATGATCACCCATGCCGGCGCCAGCGTCGTCTTTGCGGACACCGACGACACCACCTTCACGATCGATCCGGCGGCGATCGAAGCTGCGATCACGCCGCGCACGGTCGGCATCATCCCGGTGCATCTCTATGGCCAGCCGGCCGACATGGACGCGATCATGGCGATCGCGCGCAAGCACAAGCTCTGGGTGATCGAGGATTGCGCGCAGGCGCATCTGGCGCGCTACAAGGGCCGGCAGATCGGCAGCTTCGGCCAGGCTGCGACCTATTCGTTCTATCCGGGCAAGAATCTGGGCGCGATGGGCGATGCCGGCGCTGTCGTCACCAACGACGGCGCGCTGGCCGAGCATATGACGATGCTGGCCCGCCATGGCGGGCTGGTGAAGCATCAGCACCACATCGAGGGCGTCAACAGCCGGCTCGATGGCATGCAGGCGGCGATCCTGTCGGCAAAGCTGCCGCATCTGCCTGCCTGGACCAGGGCCCGTCAGGAGGCCGCGAAGGTCTACGACGCCGGCCTCAACCAGATCGAGGACGTCGTGGTGCCCGCCGTCGCGGCCGGCCGCAGCCACGTCTACCACCTCTACACGATCCAGCATCCGCGACGCGACGCGCTGGCGGCGCATCTGAACGCCAACGGGGTGCAGACCGCGATCAATTATCCGACTGCCTTGCCGTTCCTCGCCGCCTACAGCCGGCTCAAGGCCCGCCCGGAGCAGTTCCCCAATGCGCACCGCGCGCAAGGCCGGATCCTGTCGCTGCCGATGTTCGCGGAGATCACGGCGGATCAGCAGCGGACGGTGATCGAGCTCATTCGCGAGTTTTGAGCCTGGTCGCCGAAGACAGCCGACCCTAGTTGGCGCGGTGACGCTTGATTTCCGCGGAAATGACGGCGGTCAGTCTGTCTGCTCCCTCGCGGCTGAGGTGGTCGGTGTCGGTGTAGAGGACGGTGTTGGCATCGTGGGTGTAGCAGCGAGCCGTCTCGTTGCTGCACAGCATCCTGTGAGGATAGATCGGCACGAAGCCCTTCTTGTCCTGAAGGTCTCGAACTATCCCAAGAACGATTCGATTTCTCGCAAGGTATACCGGCAAGCTCGTCGTCAACGGCAACCTGTTCTGCGCCACCAGCTTGACCAGCGTTCTCGGCACGTTCCACCCGACTTCGGGCACGGGCAGCACGTAATAGACGGTAATGCCCATCTCCAGCAGACGCAGCAAGGTGCTGCGCAAGGCCGCCGCCGAACCGCTCACGCGCTCCGCGTCGCTGCCGGCAAAGCCGACCGGCCTGATCACCGTGGGGGGGCCGGGCTCAACGCCGCCTTCGCCGTTGTCGAACGTCGTTCCCGTAATATAGGCAGTGCTCCGGTCGTTGATGATGACGCTCGTGATGCGGTGCGCGCGAAGCGCGGCAAACACGCTTTCCTCGAATTCCGCGCAGGGTGTCTTCTTTCCCGCGGTTTCGATGCCCGCAATGAACGGGCATGCCGGATAGGTGTAGACATAGGCAGCAAGCGACAGCTCGTTGAGCGCACGGCCCAGAGGACCTGTCAATGTCTCCGCGTGACTGTCGCCAAGGACCGCGAATGTGGGGTCGGTCTGCGCGCGGCCGATGATGCAGGCATCCTCAATGCTCTGTCGCCGGCAGTCCCGACCGTTCACGACCGCCGTTCCGCGTTGTGGCTTCAGGGCCAGAAGCGTGAGTTGATCGGCCGCAAATCTCTGGGGAAAGCCGCCAGTGAATTCGCTCAACGCAGCCGAGACAAGAAGTACTGCAGATGAGCCGATGACCGCGATGGCAAGCTGTCGGCGGGTAAATGCGTCGCGGCGGCGGAACGGCAACTCGACGAACCGCCAGCTCAGATATGCCAGACAAACACAAAGCAGGATGAGAGCCAGAAATATGGCGTTGCCGGGCGCGTTCAGAAGATAGAGCCGCGCGAAGGCGAAGACGGGCTGATGCCACAGATAGAGCGAATATGAGATAAGGCCGAGGCCGACCAGCGGACGCCTGGCAAGCAGGCGAGATACCGGATCGCTGCGGTGTCCAAACCTGATGATCAGGGCGGTGCCCGCGACAGCGAGGCCGGTGTTCCAGCCGATCGAGGTCTCCTGGGCGCCGAGCAGGCATATTGAGGCGGCGAGGCAACCCATTCCGACGGCGGGCCAGGCTCCCGCCATCGCGGCCCAGGCCGGACCGCGGCGGCGCTCCAGCTTCGCCAGCAGGGACCCCGCCAGGATTTCCCAGGCCCTGTTGTGAAACAGATAGAATGCAGCCGAAGGATCGGATCGATCAGTATGGATGGCCAACGCCAGGGAGGCCAGCGTTGCGGCGACGAGCAACGGCGTCAGCGTCGGCCGTGCAAATCTCCATACCAGCATCATCAGCAGGGGAAACAGCAGGTAGAACTGTTCCTCGACCGAAAGCGACCATGTGTGCAGCAGCGGCGTCAGGGCGCCCGGCTCGGCAAAATAGTCCTCGCGCTTGTAGAAGAAAATATTGGCGACGAAGAAGATCACCGCGAAAATACTGCGCGCGAATTCGAGAAACGGCGCCGGTGTCATGACCAGCAGGCCGGCGATCACGCTCGCTGCGATCACCAGCAGAAGCGCGGGCAGGATGCGGCGGGCGCGGCGTTCATAGAAGTGCGCCAGCGAGAAGGTGCCGCGACCGAGTTCGCCGAAGATGATCCCGCCGATCAGGTAGCCGGAGATCACGAAGAAAATGTCGACGCCGACGTAGCCGCCCTTGAAAGGCTCGACGCCGAAGGCGCTCAGGTGGGCGTGAAAAAAGATGACGGACAGGACCGCGAACGCGCGCAGGCCGTCGATTTCGGGCCGATAGGCCGTGCCACCACCATGCGTGGCCGCCGCCACGGCGCCGGTTGGGCCCAGTCGGTGCAAAATCTCGCGCAACATCCAGTTGACCCTTAAGCTCGATTGTCCGGTCCCCAAGGCTCTACATGCCTCCGTTGCCCGGGACGAGTCAGTTAATGCCGGATTAACAGTCAGTTATCCCGTCTTTTCCGGCCTATCGTTCATCCCATGAACACAAAACCCTTGACGTTCACAGCGTGAACGAGGTAATCCGACCGCAACTTTAAGGTGGGGTAATCGGGTGCCGGACACTCTCCAGGATCGGGAGGCGGATAGCGGGATCATCCTCGGGCTTCTCAAGTCCGTGGAGCAGGACGGCGGTCAATCGCAGCGGCGACTGGCGGCCGAATTGGGGATCGCGCTCGGCCTTGTCAACGCCTACCTGAAGCGGTGTGTCAGCAAGGGCCTCGTCAAGGTCCAGAACGTTCCGGCGCGGCGTTACGCCTATTATTTGACGCCGAAGGGGTTCGCCGAAAAGTCCCGTCTCACGGTCAACTATCTGACCTCGTCGTTCGGCTTCTTCCGGGAAGCCAAGGCTGACTGCCTGGTCATGTTCGAGGCCGGCAGGTCGCGGGGCTTCAGGTCCGTGGTCCTGGTCGGCCGCTCCGATCTCGCCGAGATTGCGGTGATCTGCGCCATGGAATGCCAGATCGAAATCGTGGCGCTGGTGGATCCCAAATCGGCGCCGGGGCATTTTCTCGGCGTACCCGTTGCCGCTTCGTTCGACGAGGTGGCAAGAAACTTCGACGCTGTGGCGATTACCGATCTCGAAAGCACTTACGAGAGCTGGGATCGCGCCAGGTTGCGATTCGGAGAAGGCCGCGTCCTGCTGCCTCGTCTTCTGGGCGTCATGAAAAGCCGGGAAAGCGGGGAGCAATGAAGGCGCCCACGCAGCAATGGTTTGTCGTCCAGACCCAGCCGAATTCGGAGCGCAGGGCAGCGGCGCATTTGGCCCGCCAGGGATTCGAAGTCTACTTCCCGCGTTATCTCAAGCGCCGCAGCCACGCCGGCAAGGTCGATATGGTGGCAGCTGCGCTGTTTCCGCGCTATCTGTTCGTCGCGATCGATCTTGCCAGCCAGCAATGGCGGGCGATCCGCTCGACCGTCGGTGTTGCGCAGCTGGTTTGTCATGGCGATCGGCCTGCGGCTCTTGCCGACGACATCATCGCCGACTTGCGCGGCCGTGAGGACGAGCGCGGCCTGGTCCGGCTGGATCGCAGCACCTTCAAGCCGGGCGAGAAGGTTCGGGTGGTCGGCGGTGCTTTCGCCGATCATCTCGGCATGTTCGAGGCCATGGGCGACAGCGAGCGGGTGGCCGTACTTCTTGATCTCCTGGGCCGCAAGGTCCGGGTGGTCATGAATATCAATGTGATCGAAGCGGCCTAGCACCCGTCTTCGTTCGTCGTGTTTGACACAATTGGGTGAGGCGAGAGCAATCTCGTTTCACCCGAAGTGCGGTAGCGTGGAAAAATTGATCGCAGGAGCGCTAAGACGTTGAAACCGGCGCAGTGCAAGTTGTGACATCAACAGCAGGGACGATTGGCAATAGGCATGAAGGTGCTTGGACTAATTCCTGCGCGCGGGGGATCGAAGGGGATTCCACGCAAGAATATCAAGGTCATTGCGGGCAAGCCGTTGATCGCATGGACCATTGAGACTGCGTTGAAGTCAGCCCTTCTAGCCGCCGTCGTGGTCAGCACGGACGACCAGGAAATTGGCGAAGTTGCCCGCCGTTACGGCGCAAAAACCCCTTTCGTGCGTCCCGCAGAACTGGCGCAGGATGACACGCCTGGGGTCGCGCCAGTGCTTCACGCGCTCGATGCCCTTCCTGAATTCGATGCTGTCTTGTTGATGCAGCCAACCTCACCGCTGCGCACCACCGAAGACATCGACGAGTGTATCCGGTTTGCCGAAGCAACTGACGCGGGCTGTGTTGTATCGGTGACGGAATCCGGCCAGCACCCGCAATGGATGTACCGCCTGGATGCAGAACAGAGATTGCAGCCATTGATTGCGGCAAAGCACGTCACGCGCCGTCAGGACCTTCCGCCGGTTTATGCCGCTAACGGGGCGTTGTATTTCGCCCGCCGGGATTGGCTGCAGCGCCAGCGAACGTTCATCACGACGGCGACTCTCGGCTACGTCATGCCGATCGAACGTTCGGTCGATCTGGACTCGGCGCTCGATTGGAAACTGGCCGAGCTCTTGTTGAAGGAGAGAGCGTGAGCAAGATACTGGTTACAGGCGCAGATGGCTTCATAGGATCCCACCTGACCGAAGCCTTGGTGCGCGCCGGCAGCGATGTTCGCGCTTTCGTTGCCTATAATTCCTTCAATTCATACGGCTGGCTCGACAATTGCGCGCCTGACGTCAAAGGTCATTTCGAGGTTTTTGCCGGTGATGTGCGGGATCCCAACGGGGTCAGGACGTCGATGCAGAATTGCGATGCCGTCCTGCATCTCGCGGCCCTGATCGCGATTCCGTATTCCTACCATTCTCCCGACACCTACGTGGACACCAACATCAAGGGGACGCTGAACATCGTGCAGGCAGCCCGCGATCTGGGTACGGCCAAGATCGTTCACACATCGACCAGCGAAGTCTATGGAACCGCGCAATTCGTCCCGATCACGGAAGCTCATCCGTTGCAGGGACAATCGCCTTATTCCGCGAGCAAGATTGGCGCCGACCAGATAGCGATGTCGTTCCATCTGTCGTTTGGAACACCAGTTGCCGTCGTGCGGCCCTTCAATACGTACGGGCCGCGACAGTCGGCGCGTGCGGTGATCCCGACGATCATTACCCAGATCGCTAACGGCAAGCGCAAGATAGCGCTCGGCGCGACCTCGCCGACGCGCGATTTCAACTATGTCAGCGATACCGTGGCCGGGTTCATGGCCGCGCTGAAATCCAATCGCGCTGTTGGTGAGGTGATCAACCTGGCCAGCAACTTCGAGATATCGATCGGCGATACCGCAGCGACCATCGCTGAGATGATGGAGGCGGAGATCGAAATAACGACGGAAGAGCAGCGACTGCGTCCGGAAAAGAGCGAAGTCGAGCGGCTGTGGGGCAGCAACAGCAAGGCCAGCGAGCTGCTGGGATGGCAGCCGAAATACGGCGACCGGGACGGGCTGCGCCGGGGACTAGGTGAAACGATAGCCTGGTTCACGAATCCATCCAACTTGTCCCGCTACAAGTCTGACATCTACAACATTTAATTGGCGTTCCCGGCATTTCGGAGGTCATCATGCAAGAAGTAAACCTCGGTGGTCGCAAGGTCGGTCTCGAACACCCGCCGCTGGTGATTGCAGAGATTGGCATCAACCATGGCGGCGATCTGAGAACCGCGTTTGAGATGGTGGATGCGGCGGCGAAAGCCGGCGTCGAGATGGTCAAGCACCAGACGCATGTCGTCGAGGATGAAATGAGCCAAGCTGCCAAGCATGTCATTCCGGGCAATGCCAAGGAATCGATCTATGAAATCATGGCGAGTTGCGCGCTGAATGAAAGTGACGAAACGGCCCTGAAGAAATACGTTGAATCGAAGGGCATGATCTTTCTCAGCACGCCCTTTTCCCGCGCCGCAGCCGAACGCCTGCAGCGAATGAACGTTTCCGCGTTCAAGATCGGCTCCGGAGAGTGCAACAATTATCCACTCCTCAAGCACATTGCCGCTTTCGGCAAGCCCGTCGTTCTCAGCACCGGCATGAATACGATCGAGAGCGTCGCCAAGGCGGTCGATATTTTCGAGGCGGCGCGAATTTCCTACGTCCTCCTGCACACCACCAATCTGTATCCCACGCCGCCGCACCTGGTGCGCCTCGGCGCGATGGTCGAGCTTGCAAATGCGTTCCCACGTGCGGTGGTCGGATTGTCGGATCACACCACCGACAATCTGGCCTGCTTCGGCGCCGTTGCGCTGGGCGCGTCTGTCCTGGAACGGCATTTTACCGACAGCATGGACCGCAAGGGTCCCGATATCGTTTGTTCGATGGATCCGCAGGCGTGCAACGAACTGATCCGGGGCAGCCGCATCATCGCCGTGGAGCGTGGGGGCGAGAAGGGACCGACGGCGGAAGAACAACCCACAATCAATTTTGCCTTCGCGACGGTCGTGACCATTGCCCCGATCCGCGCGGGCGAGGTCTACACGAAGGACAATATCTGGGTGAAACGGCCTGGCACGGGCGAACTGCTTGCCGATCGCTATGAGGACGTTCTGGGAAGACCCGCCGTGCGCGATCTGGCCGCGGACACCCATCTCTCGCTGCTCGACGTCAGCTGGTGAGATGAAATTGCCGGAAATCGTCGTGACCGGGGCGAGCGGCTTTCTCGGCCGTGCCGTCATGGCTCAGTTGAGGCAATCCGGTTTGCCGGTCGTCGGGGTTTGCCGGTCATCCGCGGCCGGCATGCACCGGATTGCCGATTATTGCGATACGCCTTCGGCTGATGTTGTCATCCATCTGGCGGAGGAGCCGGACCGGGCCGTCGTGAATGGTTCCGATGCGCCGTCTCATCGGCAATCCGAAGTCGTTCGACAGCTTGTTGTCCGCGCCGGAAAGGTAATCTACGCATCATCCGGCGCGGTCTATGGCGACAGCGGCGGGGCGCCCTTCACCACCGATGATCCGGCAATCGGCTACGATTCCTATAGCCGCCTGAAACTCGCCAATGAGCGCATCGTGCTTGATGCCGGTGGAGCGGTCCTGCGGCTCGCCAATCTCTACGGCGCGGGGATGTCACCCAACAACGTGGTTTCGGATATCGTGCGGCAGATTCCCGGCACCGGCGCCCTGCGCATCAGGGATGACAAGCCGGTTCGGGACTTACTCGCTGTAACCGATGCAGCCCGAGCCTTCCTGTTCGCCGCCGAAGCCTCTTGTGACGGCATCCTCAACATCGGTTCGGGCATCGGCACATCGATCGGAGCGCTGGCGCGTTTGGCGCTCCAGGCGGCGGACCAGGGACATCGGGAGGTCGTCGTGACCAATCCGTCCGGAAGACCCTCGGTCAATGTCCTGGATGCATCGGAATCGCAGCGGCGTCTTGGCTGGTCCCCAGCGTCCTCGTTGCAGGATTATTTTTCACAGGTTTTCAGGAACGAGGTGAAGGTTGTCGAAAGCTAAGCGCAAGGTCGCGGTGTTTACGGGAAATCGCGCGGAATATGGCCTGCAGTTTCCTATCCTGAAGGCCATCAACGAGCACCCGGACCTCGAGTATCAGCTGATTGTGTCCGGTGCTCATCTCGATTCCAATTTCGGGCGTACGCTGGAAGAAATTCAGGGCGACGGCTTTCGAATCGACTCCGAGGTCAAGATCGACATGAAGGCCGACGTCCGCATTGCGACGGCGCAGGC
>JBAQER010000795.1:0-2616 GCA_049286845.1 Bradyrhizobium sp. | reverse complement strand
TGCTGGCCTACTACAAGATTCCGCAGGCGCTGCTGGAGAATGTCTCGACCTGGGGCATGGGGCCGATCGCGGCGGGCTTTTTCATTTCCTTCTGCTTCCTGGTCGTCGGCTGCTTTCTCGACGCCATTCCGGCGATCGTGATCGTCGGCACCGTGCTCGAGCCGCTGGCGAGGTCGGTCGATCTTCACCCGGTGCAGTTCGCAATCATCTCGATCGTTTCGCTGGCGTTCGGGCTGGTGACGCCGCCCTACGGCCTGTGCCTCATGATCGCCTGCGCCATAGCAGGCGTGCGGCTGCGCTATGCGCTCAAGGATACGGTCATCATGCTGATACCGATGCTGCTCGTGCTGGCGGCGCTCATCATCTGGCCCGGCGTGTCCCTTTTTCTGCCGCGCCTGATCGTGCCAGATATGTTGAAATAGCGGGGGCGCCGGGTAGTCGGGCACTCTGGGCTTTCCCGAAAATCGACATTAAAGTCGCACCCCGGAGCGCTAACCCGCGGGTGGCTGCCAATTGCGATATAAGAAGAAAAGGAAGATCAGCTCGTGACTGCAAGACCGCATTTTCCGCAGCGCACACCGCGCGCCAAGAACGAACCGACCGCTCTCGATGGTCTGCTGGTCGTCGATTTCACCCGTGTTGTCGCCGGTCCCGCCTGCACGCAGACGCTTGCCGATTTCGGCGCCGAGGTCATCAAGATCGAGAATCCGGATGGCGGCGACGATACGCGGAGCTATGAACACGCCGACCTCGCCGGCGAAAGCGCCGCCTATGTCAGCTTGAATCGCAACAAGCGCGGCATCGTTCTGGATTTCACCAATCCGGCGGCTTGCGACGTCGCGCGGGAATTGATCGCGCGGGCCGATGTGGTGGTTGAAAACTTCTCCGCCGGCGTGATGAGGAAGTATGGCCTCGATTACCCGTCTGTCGCGCCATCCAATCCCCGGCTGGTCTATTGCTCGATCTCGGCTTACGGCCGCCAGGGGCCGTTTGCATCGCGTCCTGGCTTCGATCCGATCACGCAGGCCGAAAGCGGGTTCATGTCGCTCAACGGTTTTCCGGACGGGCCGCCGGTGCGGACCGGACCGCCTGCGATCGACATGGTGACGGGCATGTCGGCCTGCAACGCCATCTTGCTGGCGTTGTTCGCCCGCGACCGGCTCGGCCGCGGCCAGCATGTCGAGGTGGCGCTGTTCGATGTGGCGTTGGGGATGACGGGATTTTACGGCATGGCCCATTTGATGACCGGTGAGAATTTCAGCCGTCAGGGTAACTCGCCAAATGGCTCTCCGTCGGTCGGCCTCTACGAAGCCGCCGACGCGCCGTTTTATATTGCCTGCGCCAATGACCGGCTGTACCGGCGCCTCGTCATTGACGTGCTCGGCCGGCCCGATCTCGCCAGCGGAGAATTCGCCGACCGGCGTTTACGAACCGCCAACAAGGACAGGCTGCGCGCGATCCTCACCGGCATTTTTGTGCAAGACCTTCGCGAAAACTGGGTGACGAGGATGAAGGCGGCCAACATTCCAGTCGGCTATCTTCGTACCGTCGAGGAAGCCTTCAACTCGCCGGAAGTGCGCGAGCGCCATCGCGTCAGCCAGATCCCGCACCCGACCGCCGGCACGGTCCCCAATATCGAGCAGCCGATCCGTCTCAGCCTGACGCCGGTCGCCGACCCCGTAGCCGCGCCCTTGCTCGGCGAGCACACAATGGAAGTCCTGCGCAAGACGCTCGGCTACGACGCCGCGCGGATCGCGGCACTTGCCGAGGCAGGAGCTTTCGGGATGGTGGCAACGGTCGGTGTCAGCTGACGTCGCGCCGGATCGGATGCGAGGCATCCGATGTCGGACCGAGGCATTGAGAATGCCGATGCCAGACGGCGCATTAGGCCGGACGCAAGGTCATCAACGTCATGCCTCGACTCGCGCCGGAAAGCAGCTTTCAGGACGTGCGGGGATGGCAGGAAAACCTTGAGCTGGATCAAGCATTGCGCGAGAGAGCATACTTATTCTGGCTTCTCAACTCATTCACGATGAGGGGATTGAGATGTCGAAGCGAAGATCGTCACCTTCCTGGATTGGCCGCGGCGCCGTCGCGGCGACAATCGCCGCGCTGGCACTCATGATGGCAGCGCCGCCGACGGCTGCCGCCGACTCTGTAGCGGCCGCATCCACCGGCGTTGCGTCGACCGCGCAGTCCAGCGATGCCACAGACTTCAGCGCCCGCCGCCGCCGCTACTACCGCGGCGGCAACGCCGCCGGACTCGCTATGATGGGCATGATGATTGGAACCATCGGCGCGATTGCCGCGCAACAACGGCGTGACGACTACTACTATTATGGACCCGGCCATTACGGCTACGGCCCCGGTTATTACGGACCCGGCTACTACGGCTATGGACCGTATTATTACGGCCCTCGTTACTATCGCTATTATCCCTACTAGCCTGCGAGTCAGGCGGGGGGGCGCGGGCGAATACGTTGTCGTGACCTGCGCCGCACGCCAGAAGCGAAGCGGAAAGAGGTCGCCACCAAGGCGGCCTCCGGTGTGCGATCTTGGATATTGCCAGGCCCGCCAATGTGTCGCGCCAGACCCGAATCTGGCACGGTTTGGCGG
>JBAQER010000794.1:0-6539 GCA_049286845.1 Bradyrhizobium sp. | reverse complement strand
TGCCCGCAAGATCCTGATCGCGGGCTCGGCGCTGAGCGCCTTCGGCACGCTGTTGTTCGGCCTGTTTGCCACGGGCCTCTGGTCGGGCGCGCTGTTCAACGCCATCGCGGGCGTCGGCTTTGCGGGCGCCTATATGCCCGGCCTCAAGGCGCTGACCGACCGCCTTGCATCAGGCGATTCCTCCCGCGCCATCACGTTCTACACTTCCAGCTTCTCGTTCGGCGTCGGGCTGTCGTTTCTGGTGTCGCAACTGGTCGCGGACAGTCTTGGCTGGCGCAGCGCCTTCTTCGTGACTGCGCTCGGCCCGATCGTGATGCTGGCGGTCTGCCTCTTGTTGCGGCCGGTCGCGCCAAAACCTGCGCCGGGGCGCCTGTTGGATTTCGCGCCGGTGTTCCGCAACACCAAAGCGATGGGGTTCGTGCTTGGCTATGGTGCGCACTGCTTCGAGCTTTACGGCATCCGGACCTGGGTGGTCGTGTTCTGGACCTTCGTCGCGATGAAGAATTCGGACACCTCCCTCCTGACGCCGATCGTGGTCAGCGTGATCTTTTCCCTGCTCGCGATGCCCGCCAGCATTCTCGGCAACGAGTTCGCGCTTCGGGTCGGTCGCCATCGCGCGATCACCATCGTGATGTTCGCCTCCGCCATCGTGGCGCTGCTGATCGGCGTGTTTGCGGACAGATCGCCGTGGTTCCTGCTGCCCCTGCTGCTGGCCTACGCGATCACAGTGCCGGCAGACTCTGGCGCACTGACATCTGGCATGTCGATGGCGGCGCACCCGGATTATCGCGGCGCGACCATGGCCGCGCATTCGACCGTCGGCTTCAGCCTGTCGGCGCTCGGCGCCTGGAGCGTCGGCGTCGCGCTCGACCTTGCCGGCGGACCGTCGAGCGCCAATGCATGGATGGCCGCGTTCTCGGTCCTGGCGGCGGGTATTTTATTGGGCCCGGTGGCGCTCTATTGGTCGCGAAGCGTCACGCCGCAATCATGAGCCCAGGCGAATTGCATTTTCCCTTCCCATCGCGCGCCGTTTGAAGCAAAACCACCACATGACAAACGACTCTGAGCCAGCCACCGGCATCAAGGGATTTGTGCGCTGGGCGATCAGGCCGCCGCAAGCCTATGCGGTGTATCTGGTCGCCCTGTTCATGGTGGCCGGGCTGTCGTTCTATATGGGCACGCTGAAGCCGAAGAAGGCCGTAGGCATAGCGCCGCCTCCGCCGGTGTCCGCTCCGCGCAATTGAATTTCGCGAACCGTTACCGGCAGCGACAGCAAAGCGCATTGACAGTCTCTGGCCGTTTCGCTGTAATAGCTTCATGGGGATTTTGCGATCTCCCCACGAGGCGACATGCCCAAGTATCGCGTCCCGTATCTCTCGCGAGGGCGCCTTCATGTCATCATTCACAACCATATCATCAGACAAACTTGCTCGGCTGATCGGCACCGCTAACACCCCTGCCCTGATCGACGTTCGCACCGACGAGGACTTTGCCGCCGATCCGCGGCTGATTCCCGGTGCGGTCAGGCGAAGCCATCAGGATACCGCCGACTGGGGCGAGGAATATTCCGGCCGCTCCGCCATCGTCATCTGCCAGCGCGGCCTGAAACTCTCCGAGGGCACCGCGGCCTGGCTGCGCCATGTCGGCGTTTCGGCCGAGGCGCTCGAGGACGGCTTCGAGGGCTGGAAGACGGCGAAGCTTCCTTTGGTACCCGCGGCCAAACTGGCCCCGCGCGACGCGCAGGGGCGCACCGTCTGGGTCACCCGGGCACGGCCAAAGATCGACCGCATTGCCTGCCCCTGGCTGATCCGCAGGTTCGTCGATCCCAATGCGGTGTTCCTGTTCGTGGCCCCGTCCGAAGTGGTCGCGGTCGGCGAGCGCTTCAACGCCGTACCCTTCGATATCGAAAACGTGTTCTGGAGCCATCGCGGCGAACTCTGTACCTTCGACGTGATGGTCGAGGAATTCGGGCTGGCAACGCCGCCGATGCTGCGGCTGGCGATGATGGTGCGCGCCGCCGATACCGGCCGGCTCGAGCTTTCTCCGGAAGCGCCGGGACTGCTGGCGGCATCGCTCGGCCTGTCCAGGATGTATGATGACGATCTCGCACAACTCGAGGCCGGCATGACACTCTATGACGCCTTCTATCGCTGGTGCCGGGACGCGTCGGGCGAAACCCACAACTGGCCCACCAACAAGGCAAAGCCGTGATCGATATCGCAACGAATGAGAAGCCCGCTGGAGCCGATGCCGGTCACGGCATCAGCTTCGGCGAGGCCTTTCGGGTCTGGGTACGGGTGGCGGTGCTGAGCTTCGGCGGCCCGGCCGGGCAGATCGCGGTGATGCACCGCATCCTGGTCGAGGAAAAGAACTGGATATCCGAAAGCCGGTTCCTGCACGCGCTGAACTACTGCATGCTGCTGCCAGGCCCCGAGGCGCAGCAGCTGGCCACCTATATCGGCTGGCTCCTGCACCGCACCGCCGGCGGCATCATGGCCGGCGGCCTGTTCATCCTGCCCGGCATCATCGCCATCATGGGGCTGAGCTATATCTACGCCGCCTTCGGCAAGGTCGGCCTCGTCGAGGCGCTGTTCTTCGGGCTGAAGGCCGCGGTGCTGGCGATCGTGATCCAGGCCGTATTCCGCGTCGGCAAACGCGCGCTGCGCAACCGGATCATGATTGCGCTCGCGGCCATCGCCTTCATCGCGATCTTTTTTTTCGACGTACCGTTCCCGGCCATCATCATCGCCGCCGGCTTGATCGGATATGCCGGCGCCAAGGCAGGACGGAGCGAATTCGCCGCGGTCGGGCACAGCGGCGGCACGAATGGCGCCGCCGTCGACAGCATGCTCGGCGAGGAATTGCCCGACCATGTCCGCCCCAGCATTTCGCGCGCGCTGAAGGTCAGCATGGTCTGGCTATTGCTGTGGCTGGTGCCGGTCGCGGCATTACTGGTCGCGTTCGGCCAGGCCAATGTGTTCAGCCAGATTGCCCTGTTCTTCAGCAAGATGGCGATGGTGACGTTCGGCGGCGCCTATGCGGTGCTGGCCTATGTCGCGCAGCAGGCGGTCGAGCATTATCACTGGCTGCAGCCGCGCGAGATGCTCGACGGCCTCGGGATGGCCGAGACTACGCCGGGCCCGTTGATCATGGTGCTGCAGTTCGTCGGCTTCATGGCCGCCTTTCGCGATCCCGGCACGCTGTCGCCGATGCTGGCGGGCACGCTCGGCGGCTTGCTGGCGACCTGGGTCACGTTTACGCCCTGCTTCCTCTGGATCTTTCTCGGCGCGCCCTATGTCGAGACTCTCAGGGGCAACAAGGGACTGGCCGGCGCGCTCGGCGCGATCACAGCGGCCGTGGTCGGCGTGATCCTCAATCTGTCGATCTGGTTCGCGCTGCACACGGTGTTCCGCGAGACCTCGCCGGTGCGATCGTTCGGGCTGTCGTTCGACAGGCCGGTGTGGTCGAGCGTCGACCTTGCCGCGCTGGTTCTGGCGATCGCGGCTGCGACCGCGATCTTCCGCTTCAACCTGGGCATGCTGACGGTGCTGGGGGGGTCGTGCGCGGCCGGGGTGCTGCTGCGGCTATTGGGGGTAATTTAGCGGGTGGTCGGATGGCCGCTAGATCGTTGCTACTGGTGCTGAATACCCCGAAGGAAGGAATTCTCGAAGAACCCGCCGATCCGAAGCCTCCAGCTAGGGGCGTCAAGAGATGAAGCAGAAGACGATTCGATACTGGATTTTCACATGGCTCGCCCTGGCCTTGTGCGGGCCGATGGCATCGCGAGGTTCAGCGGACATGATCAAATTTGATGTATCGAAAGGCTTGGGCGACTTCGAATTCGCAAGGACCGGCGGCGGCAAGCCCGGCGAATGGTCGATCGTTCGAAGCGACGCCGCTCAGGCGCTGGCGCAAACCTCCACGGATGCCACGGACAATCGCTTTCCGTTGGCGATATACAAGGCGTATTCGGGACGCGACGTCGACGTCACGATCCGCTTCAAACCGGTTTCTGGCCGGGTTGATCGGGTGGGCGGAATCGTCGTTCGCCTGACGTCCGCCAATGACTATTACGTCGTGCGGGCGAACGCGCTGGAGGACAATGTCCGATTCTATCGTGTTGTTGGCGGCAGCAGGGAAATGATCGAGGGCGCAAATACAAAAGTCTCCTCGGCGGCATGGCACACTCTCGGCATCCTCGCGCGAGGACGCCGCTTCACAATCGCCTTCGACGGCCGCGAGCTATTTACCGCGAACGACAGCACCTTCACCGACGCTGGAAAGGCCGGTGTATGGACCAAGTCCGACAGCATCACATGGTTCGAAAGCATCGACATCAAACCGCTTGACTGAACAGGAATTGGGGCGCGAGGGCAAAGAAATGGGAGTTGAAAACCATGACGAGACTCGCACTTGTGACGTTGCTGGCCATGGCCGTGCCGTCGTTCGCGCAGGCCGCTGATACAGACTGGAAGAAGGTCGATGCCGCGCTAGGCAAGACAGCTGTCATCTCGGGAGAGGTACATCGCTACGGATTGCCGCGCTCCGACCTGCACGTGACCCTTGACGGCGTGGCCATCAAGCCCGCGCTTGCGCTCGGAGGATGGATTGCCTTCGCGCCGATGCACGGCGAGGCCATGGTGATGGGCGACCTCGTGCTGCTGGAAACCGAAATCACCCCCGTCATGACCAGGCTGCTCGACGGCGGGCTCGATATCACAGCGATCCACAATCACGTTCTGCGCGCTTCGCCGGCAACGTTCTACATGCATGTCGGCGGCCACGGCGACCCCGTCAAAATGGCGGCCGTCATTCGCTCGGCACTGTCCGCGAGCCAGACGCCGTTCGATCCGCCGGCAACCACGGCCGGCCCGGCGCCCGCGGTGGACCTCGATACCGCCAAGCTCGATCAAATCATCGGCGTGAAGGGCTCGGCAAATGGCGGGGTGTATCAATTCGGCGTGCCGCGCCGCGATCCTGTCCTGGAAAGCGGCATACAGGTGACCGCTCCGCTCGGCGGCGCCAATGCCATCAACTTCCAGCCGACCGGCAACGGCAAAGCCGCGATAACCGGCGATTTCCTGGTTGCGGGCAACGAGGTCAACCCTCTGATCCGTGCCTTGCGCGCCGGCGATATCGAGGTGACGGCGATCCACAGCCACATGTTGGCGGAACAGCCGCGTCTCTTTTTCATTCACTTCTGGGCCAATGATGATGCCCTGAAACTCGCCCGCGCCATTCGGACGGCCCTGGAAACAACTGCGATCGCCGGGAGCCAGTAAATAAGGCATGCGCTGCTCGCGACGTGTCGCGTCGCGAGCCTTGGCTCTACACCACCTCCGCCGGCGCCAGCCTGCAGACATCGCTGCCCGCCTCGATCTGCAGCGTGGCGTGATGGATGTTGAAGCGGTGCGAGAGTTCCGCGCAGACATGATGCAGGAATTCATCGTCGTAGCCGCCGGGCCGCACCAGATGCGCGGTCAGCGCGGTTTCGTTGGTGCTCATCGCCCAGACGTGGAGATCGTGCACTTCGGTGACGCCTTCGAGCCGGCCGAGATAATCCTTCACGTCAGCCAGTTCGATGCCCTTCGGAACGCCGTCGAGCGCGAGATTGACGCTGTCGCGGGCCAGCCCCCAGCCGCTCGCCAGCACCACGGCTGCGATGGCAAGGCTGATCGCGGGATCGACCCACAGCCACCCCGTCAGCATGATCAGCATAGCCGCGACCACCACGCCGAGGGAAACGCCGGCATCCGCCGCCATGTGCAGGAAGGCGCCGCGGATATTGAGATCGCCATGACGGCCGCGCATGAACAACAGTGCGGTGGCGCCGTTTACGACGATGCCGAGCGCCGCAACCCAAACCACGGTCCGGCCCGCGACCTCGGCGGGCTCTCTGATGCGGTCGATGGCCTCCACCGCAATGGCGCCGACCGCGATCAGCAGCAGTCCGGCATTGACCAGCGCGGCGAGGATCGAGGCCCGCCGGTAGCCGTAGGTGTGCTGCTCGGTCGGCTGTTTGCGCGCGAGCCATCCCGCCGCCCATGCCAGCACGAGCGCGATCACGTCGGAAAAATTGTGAACCGCGTCCGAGATCAGCGCTAGCGAGTTCGCGGCATAGCCGACGATCAGCTCCGCCGCGACAAAGGCGGTATTGAGCGCAATGCCGGCCGCGAACGCGAAGCCGAAATTGTCGGGCGCGTGGCTGTGTGCGTGAGAATGGTCGTGATCGTGATCGTGGGCCATGGCGCTTGCGATGAATATCTACGGTCGCTTCGGTTCGACCGCCTTTATAGCGCGCATGAGGAGTTGAATACTATTACGGCCGTCCGCCTAAACGTCGGGACCCATAACCACCGGCATTGGTCGTGACTGAAGGTCTCTGCCTCGTGCCAAATGATGGGACACGGAGTATGGGTCCCTGCGTTCGCAGGGACGACGAAAGCTATTCCACGCCGCGGTTGAACTTGTTCGACTTCGGCAGGCCGTGCGCAAGACGACCGGCGTCGGCGCGGGTGCCGCGCCAGGCGGGCCGGTCC
>JBAQER010000793.1:0-1807 GCA_049286845.1 Bradyrhizobium sp. | reverse complement strand
ATGCGCTTCGGCGCGTTGCCCGAACGCGCCGCCGACAGGAACGAATTCGGCAGCAGCGGCAGTGACAGCGGATCGGCCGGATGCTCGCCGCTCATGGCGTCGAGCAACAGCGCGAGATCCCTGACGTTGCGCGCCATCGGGCCCTGCACACCGAGATTGCGGTCGATCGCGGCCGCGGGCGTATGCGCGACGCGGCCGATGCTCGGCCTCAAGCCGACAATGCCGCAGAAACTGGCGGGATTGCGCAGCGAGCCGCCCATGTCAGAACCATGCGCCAGCCAGGCCATGCCGGTTGCGAGCGCCACCGCAGCACCGCCGGAGGAGCCGGCGGCCGATCGCGACGTATCCCAGGGATTGCGGGTCGCGCCGAACACCTCGTTGAACGTGTTGGCGCCGGCGCCGAATTCCGGCGTGTTGGATTTGGCGTAGATCACGCCGCCATTGGCTTCGAGATGTTCGACCAGGATATCGGAACGCGCGGGGATATTGTCCTTGTAGATCGGGGAGCCCTGCGTCGTCAGCACGCCGGCGACGTTGGTGAGGTCCTTGATCGGAACCGGCATGCCGGCCAGCAGGCCGCGGCTCCCGGCCGGCTTCTTCATCAGTTCTTTGGCATGTGCCCGGGCGCGGTCGAAGCACAGCGTCGGCAGCGCGTTGACCTTGCCGTCGACCTCGGCGATCCGCTTTTCCAGCACGTCGAGCAGTTCGAGCGGGGTGACTTCGCCCTTGTTGAGTTTGTCGACGATGGCGCACGCCGTCGCTCTTACCAGTCCCTGATCAGCCACTCGTATTTCTCCCGTTCATTCCGGCTCGAAGCCACGGATTGCCTAGTGCTGTAAAACATTTTCCGGCAAAGTGGAAATACCTGTCGCCCTTGGAGATTCCGGCATGTTGACGCCTTCAGATACGCCCGACTGGCACAAGATGAACCAGGAGGAGCGCGACCTCGGCCTCAACAACGGCGTTGCGGTGGCCGGCAGCGCCGAGATGGTCGCCGGCTGGGAGCAGCATTCCGCCGGAATGCGCAAGCGGCACCCCTCGCATCTCGACCTCCGTTACGGTCCGCGCGAACGCAACCGGATCGATTTCTTCAAGGCCGCGGAACAGGCGCCGACGCTGCTGTTCATCCACGGCGGCTACTGGCAGAATCGGGCGAAGGAAGTCTTTTCGCTGTTTGCCGAAGGTCCGATGGCGCATGGCATCAATGTCGCGCTGATCGGCTACACGCTGGCGCCCGACGCGACGCTCGACCAGATCGTCAGCGAAATCCATCAGGGGATCGATTATCTCGCCGGGCAATTGCCCGCGCTCGGAGCCGACACGCGCGGGATCGTGGTGTCGGGCTGGTCGGCCGGAGGGCACTTGACCTCGATGGCGCTGTCGAATCCGCATGTGAGCGCGGGCATGGCGATATCGGGCGTCTACGATCTCGAGCCGATCCGGCACTCCTATCTCAACGTCAAGCTCGGGCTCGATGAAGCGACGTCACGCCGCAACTCGCCCATGATGCAAACCGGCGGCGCAATGAAGCCGCTGTCGCTGGTGGTGGGCGACGCCGAATTGCCGCTGCTGCGCCAGCAGACTTCGGATTTCGCCGGGCATCGCGTCAAATATGGATTGCCGGTGACGTATGAGGAGATCCCGGGCGCCAATCACTTTACGATCATGAACGAGATGCTGTCACCCAAGGGGCGGGTAACGACGCTGATACGGCAGCTGTTCGAGAGAACAGCGGGTTGAACGTGTCGTCATTCCGGGATGGTCCGAAGGACCAGACCCGGAATCTCGAGATTCCGGGTTCGATGCT
>JBAQER010000792.1:0-2905 GCA_049286845.1 Bradyrhizobium sp. | reverse complement strand
GGTTTGCGTCCCTTGCATGTCGATCACAATGCGCATCAGCCTCTGCCCTCTTGCCGGCTCTCGATCTTTGTTTTCAGATCGTTGTAGATATCGCGGGCGCGAGGCGTCATGTGGCTCAGGTCGGGTGCGTCAGTATTCGATGGAGCTGGTCTGGGGGCGACAGAGGCCGCGGCGCCTTGTATGACATCGCTACGACGGGCTAGACTGGCTAATTGCTGCTGAAGCGCCGGATAGCGCATGAGGCGCTGATTGATGCGTTGAGCCAGCGACGGATGGCGCAGGACCACGCGCATCGCAGCTGCAAGTGGAAGCTTCAACGCGTCAATCGAGTGATATACAAGGTTGTTCGAGGCGCGACGGGCGTATTGAAAGCCTCGGACCAGGGGAGCCGCGGCCCACCTGGACGGTGCCGTGACCCGCCACGACCAGCTGCGGCAGAGCGCCTCTCTCTCGCTCGCGAGCACGCTGGCTCTCCGGCGCCAATGGGTTGAGTCTGCAAAGAGCTCCTCGACAAGTTCTTGCTGCTCACTCAGAGACGTTTCTGCAGCTCGAAGGCGCTGCTCCTGCTCCGCCGCACGGCGCTCGGCCAGGTTTGCCCGCTGCTCCTCGGTCACGGCACGAGCCGCAGCGGCATCGGCTCGCCTGCCCTTCTCCGCCGCATCAACCTCGGCGGATTCGGCGCGCTGCTCGTACTCTGCGGCGCGGCCCTCTGCGGCCTCCGCTCGCTGCTCCTGTTCCGCCCCACGGGCCTCGGCGGATTCGGCTCGCTGCTCCTGTTCCGCCGCGCGGGCCTCGGCGAGATTCACTCGCTGCTCCTGCTGCGCCGCGCGGGCCTCGGCGGCTGCGGCTCGCTGCTCGTGCGCGGTCGCAAGGGACTCTGCAGCGATGACTCTGCCTACGACCACCTGCGCATTCTGCTCAACTTTGATTAATTGGGCCTGCAACTGCGCAACCTGCGACTCGGCGTACGCAGCTCTTTCGCTGGCGGTGATGAGCCGCTCCTGCAATGAGTCCAAGCGCGACAAGTTATCCGCACGCTCAGCCGCTTGGACCTCGGCATTGACCAGTCGCTGATCAAACACGGCCATGCGCCGATTGCGGGTGCTGTCATAACGGTGGACGAGCTCGCCCAGTTCGACGCCGAATCGTGTCGCAAATGCTGCGTCGAAAATTTCCAGTACTGCCGGGTCTGCCGCTTTTTGTGCCACAACGCCATAGTCGGGGCTGACCCCCACCAGCACATCCATCAGGCCAACATCGGCCTGCGTTGCCAATTCGGGTGACTCCTGCACGCGCACAACCTTGACGCGTACAAAACCCTGCAGC
The DNA here is from genome assembly GCA_049286845.1 of Bradyrhizobium sp. Classification (GTDB taxonomy): domain Bacteria; phylum Pseudomonadota; class Alphaproteobacteria; order Rhizobiales; family Xanthobacteraceae; genus Bradyrhizobium. Next base: position 1,579 of record JBAQER010000792.1, on the reverse strand, counting down.
TCCGGCAGAAAAGACAGCAACTGGGGTGGGATCGGCCGGATGTGGGTCGGGTCGAGATAGAAACTGGTGGTGCCAACAACGATGTTTTCGGGGTTGGGAGTCTCAAGGATCAGCAAACCACCCGGCTGGAGCACACGCATGGCTTGGGCAACCACGGTCTGAAGTTCGTCGAACGCAATGTGTTCGGCAAAATGAAATCCCGTAACCATGCACTGTGACGCATCCTCGAGCGATTGCAGGTGCGCAATGGCGTTGCCCTGCACTGCCGGCAAGCCGCGCTCGTGGCACGCCTCCAGCATGGCAGCATCAAGGTCAACCCCCTGGGGCAGGAAGCCTTTTTCCTGCAGCAGTTCAAGCCATTCGCCCCGACCACACCCAAGGTCGACGGCCAAAGGCTGTGGGCATACCTGCAGGAGCGGTAAAACAAACGGCAAATAGGCTTCGAGCCGTTTTTTTATCAGCTCGCGCGAGCCGCGGTGGCGCGCCTCAAATGCGCGATAGAACTCGGCGGTTCTCATCGCATGTACTCGATTCGCGGGGGAATCCAGCTCACGCCCACAAACGGGTCGCGGTTCAGATTGACCACATTGAACATCAGCGCAAGATCACGCCATTCGTAGTTGGCCGCCAAATGCGTATCGCCTACGTGCAGTGCTGTGGATACCGAATAGGACCCGAATCCGATATTTGCAGGAAACGAGAAAACCAGGGTCAGCTTTTCACCCTTCGTCAAATCTGGCAGCTTCACGCCCATGTAATAAGTGTTGGTACCAAAAACGGGCTGCCCCAGCCGGTCCTTGATCATGTAGCCAAACACCAGCTCTGGCAGGTCGGCCCGAATTCGAACCTCAACCTTCAGGTGAACAGCTTGCCCCACATTGATGAACTCCACGGCTGCTCCTTCTTCGTTGAGAAGCGAAATGGATTCAAGCTGGGCTTCGCCGGTGCCAGAACGGGTCTGCGCCCTGCCATCGTTCAGCCGCTTGACTTCAACGGTGGCGTCTTCTCTTTCGGCAATGATGGCGTTGTAGTAATCCATCACCTCTTCGGGGTTGCCCTCCTTGATCACGAAGCCCCCTTCCAGCAATATAGCGCGATCGCACAGGCTCTGGATGGCGCTGCGGTCGTGTGACACGATCAGCAATGTGGTGCCTTGCTCGCGGAACTCGCGAATGCGGCTGAAGCTTTTGTGCTGAAAGTAGGCGTCACCCACCGAGAGCGCTTCGTCCACAATCAGGATGTCCGGGCGCACGGCAGTTGCCACGCTGAAGGCCAGTCGCATCTGCATGCCGCTTGAATAGATGCGCACAGGGCGGTCGATGTAGTCGCCGATCTCGGCGAAGGCTTCGATGGCCGGCATGCATGCGGCGATTTCGTCAGAGCGCAGCCCCAGCAACTGCGCGGCCATGTAGACGTTTTGCCGGCCGGTGAAATCAGGGTGGAATCCCATGCCCAATTCCAGCAAAGCGGCCACTCGGCCCTGCGTGGTGATCCTTCCCACACTGGGCTGGGTGGTGCCTGTGATGATTTTCAGCAACGTGCTCTTGCCGGCACCGTTTACGCCGATGATGCCCACCGC
>JBAQER010000791.1:0-2078 GCA_049286845.1 Bradyrhizobium sp. | reverse complement strand
GAGCGGGTGAGGGTGGCGATCGCGACGCGCAGTCGGAGACCGAAGGGGCGACGAAGGCCCGAAGTAAGGTTCCGTTAACCATGCGCGTGCCCTAAAATGATCCAGCCATTCAAGATTCGCCGGGGCGGCTATGAAGACTTCGGATCGGTCGGTTGTTGCGTTGGTTGCACTGCTGGCGGTCACGGGGAGCGGGACCGCTTTGGCGCAGTCATGGACCGGACCCTTTGTCGGTTTGACCGCCGGCTATGGCAGCGGCCACTCCAATCAGACCGACTCCGGCATCCCGCCCGCTATCGTACCGCTCGGGGACGGCAGTTATCGCGTGAACGGCGGCTTGGCCGGCGCGACGGCTGGCTACAACTGGCAGCAAGGCGCCTGGGTTCTCGGCCTCGAGGGCGATTATTCCTGGGCCAATATCAGCGGCAGCTCGCCGGTTTGCGCCGCCAACACCGCGACGCCGCACTCCTGCGGAACGAAGCTGGACGCGCTCGGCACGCTTCGCGGCCGGGTCGGCTACGCGATGGGGCCGTCGGGCTCGATGCTGCCATACATCACGGGTGGCCTCGCGGTCGGCAACATGCAGGGTTGGGATAGGCTGACGCCGTCGGAAGGAAGCGGATTTCGCACCGGCTGGACCGCGGGCGCCGGCATCGAGGCGCGGATCGCGCCGCAATGGACGGCGAAGCTCGAATACCTTCACGTCGATCTCGGCCCCAGCGTGCTGTTCGATGTGGTTCCGCTGGTGCCGGAGACCGTCAGCTTCCGCGCCGACATCATCCGGGTCGGCCTCAACCGCAGTTTTGGCGATCCGGTCGTCGCCGCGCCCGCGCCGATGTACGCCAAGGCCCACGCGAAGGCGCCGGTGCTCGCGCCGGCCTACGACTGGAGCGGCTTCTACGTCGGCGGCGATATCGGCGGCATGGCGCAAACCGGCTCGGGCACCTCCGACTTCTTCCAGAACGATCCGGACCCGGCCTTCGCCAATAATGTCCAGGCGCAGTCGCCCGCCTCCAGCAGCTTCATCGGCGGCGTGCATGCCGGTTTCAACTGGCAATTCGCGCGGTCCCTGGTGGCGGGCGTGGAGGGGGACTGGCAGTGGATGAATGCGCACTACCTGTTTTGCCGCCAGACCGATATCGCAAGCGCGGCCTGCGCCGATAACGGTCGCGGCTTCGTCTATGGCAGCAGTGAAGCGAAATCGCTTGCGACGATCCGGGGACGCCTGGGCCTTACCTTCGACCGCCTGATGTTCTACGGCACCGGCGGCATTGCGTTTGCCGAGGTCAATTCGTCGCTCGGAACCAATTGTCTGGTCAACGGCTGTGCCGACCAGGGCGGCGCCAGCGCGGCGCTGTCGAATTACGCCACCAAGAAAACCGGCTGGGTCGCCGGCGGCGGCATCGAGTGGATGCTCGACGCCAACTGGGTGGTGCGCGGCGAGTACCTGCACGCCGACCTCGGCAACGTGACCAACCTCCTGGTCCTCGACCCCGTCAACAGCTGTTTCGCGGGCGGGCCGTGCGGGGCGACATTCTCGCGCGACGTCCGCTACGACATCGAGAGGCTGGGGGCGAGCTACAAGTTCGGCGGGCCGGTGGTCGCGCGGTACTGAGGTGGCGGAAGGGGTGTCCTGTCAACTCTATTGAAATTATTGATGTTTTAGCTCCCGAAATCCCTAAAACCACGGTTTGATCCACTGTGGAGTAGGGCCCTCACTCTGGCATGCAATTGGACTTCCCTGTTCCGGCATGGTTGTGTTTCTCCACGAACAAAACCATGGGGAGGGCTGGGAATGAAAAAGCTGATTTTGGCCGGCACACTGATGCTGGTCGCCACTGGTGCGCTCGCGCAATCGCGGGGCCTCTACGGGTCGTCCGGCAGCAGTTTCGGCGGCAGCGGCTACGGCTCGAACTCGCAAAGCCACACGGTGTCGCCCTACGTCAACAGCCACGGCACCTACGTCGGGGGCTCGCACGCGACCAACCCCAACAACACCCAGCTCGACAATTACGGCACCCGGGGGAACGTAAACCCGTACACCGGCGCCGTCGGCACGCGCTCGCCGCGCTACTGAGGGC
>JBAQER010000790.1:0-6502 GCA_049286845.1 Bradyrhizobium sp. | reverse complement strand
ACCAGATCATGGTCGCGCCAGCGCGCCTGGCCGCCGGTCGGGGCGTCGAGCCCGCCGAGGATGTTGAGCAAGGTCGACTTGCCTGAGCCCGAAGGCCCGAGCAGCACGACGAATTCGCCTTCATAGATGTCGAGATTGACGTCCCTGAGGGCGTGGACCTCGACTTCGCCCATGACATAGGTCTTGGACAGATCGCGGGCCTGAAACACCACGCGACGGGGTTCGCCTTGCTGCCGGGGTTGGTTCAGCGCCACGATGTCCTGCTACTGCCAGTGCGCGCTTCAACGAGCGGCCGATGATAGGTAACGCCTCGCGTCGCACCTTGTTTGAGACAGGTCAATCTGGCGCCCGGCGCAGCCCCGTCACAGCCCCGGCAACGCCGTGAGGTAAACGTTCATCGCGCCTTCGGCCTCCGCGATCACGCGCAGCGTCTTGGAATCGAAGGCGATGTCGGCGAGCCGCAGGCGCGAGATCTCGGCCGCCACCCGTACGCCGTCCTCGTTCTTCTGGAAGTCCGCGATCACGGCGGCGATCTTCTTCTGCGCGTTGCTGGCGAACGGCTTGAGGTCGATCGTCGCCTTGTCGGCCAGCGCCTTCTGCAGATGCGGCATGGCCGCGCGCGCCGCGGCGCCGAGCAGCCCGAACGCGGCTTCGGATTCGACCGCAAGTTCGATATCGGTCAGCCGCAGCGTCTGCTTGGCCTGATCGAGCACGGGCTTGCCCCAGATATGCACATTGGCCTCGCCGCCGAAGCCGAAGAAGCTCTTCTTCTCCTTGGCGTTGACCAGGAGCGAGATCAGGAGCCGGTTGCCCGAGGCGGCGACGCTGGCGCGCTTGACGATGACGTCGACCGCGCCCGAGCCGTCCTCGGGAAAGGTCTTGCCGGCGAACTGCGCCTCCACGATCTTGTTGATGTCGGTGAACGGCATGTCGATCGGCACGCCGATGCTGACCCCGCCGGGCGTCGCCGGGATGATGGCGATGGTCGCCGGGAACGGACAATTGGGCTTGGTCTGCACCGGGGTGACGCGGGTCTCCGCCTCGATGCCGAGCGTCAGCGTGACCGCGGAGGCATCCACGCGCGGCTGCGCGGCGATCGCCCGGGTCGGCCGCAATTCCAGCCACAGCGCCGGCAGCGACGAGGTGGCGCCGGTGCCTTGCAGCGGGATCGAGCGGCAGGCCTTGGCCCATTGCGCCCGCGCATTCTGCTCCAGCGCCGGGTCGTTGCGGATCCGCGCCTGGGTCGCGGCGATCTGGTCGGCTACCGTCTTGTCGATCAGCGGCTTGACCTGTGCCGGAACGTTGACGCGCGCGCCCGCCACCACGAGGCTGCTGTCGCCGAGATCGACCTGTGCGGCCAGGTTCGGCTCGAGCCGCCAGGCGGCGGCGAGCTTCGGCCGCGCGGTGATGGCGACGTTGCCCTTGATCTCGGCGCTGGCATTGAGGTTCTTGATGTTCACGCTGCCGATCTGTTTGGCCACATTGCCGCCGAGCAGGCCGCCGAGCGCGTCGCCGACCGCGCCGGTCGCTTTCGCCGACAGCGAGCCCGTCACATTCAGCGTCCCCGTCAGGGGGGTGGCCAGCGACAGCACGTCCTGGGCGCCGGTCGCGGTGATCGGCCCGCGCGAGGCGGTCCAGCCGATGTCGGCGTTCTGCAGGATCTGCGACACCGGATTGTCGGCCTTGCCGGCGAAGGTGCGCGGCGCGGCGCGATCGGCTGCGTCGCGAATGGCGGACAGCGCGATCGCTACCGGTGCGATGATGCGGGAAGAGCGCGGGGCCGGCGGCAGCGGCGGCAATTCGACCAGCACCGGCGGGCGAAACGTGCCGCGCGGCGCCACCCAGTCCATGATCTTCAGGCTGACGAAAAACGAGACCGCGACCACCGCGACCCCGAGCAGGGTCGTCTTCAGATTTATCGGCAGACGCATCGTCCCTCCGGACCAAATCAGCCGGGGAGTCTACAGGGCGGGCGGGGGCGGCGCCAGACTACCCAGCCCTCATCCTGAGGAGCCTGTGAGTATATCTCCGACCTCATCCTGAGGAGCGCGCCCTTGCGCGCGTCTCGAAGGATGGCCGCGGGTTCACGTGTTGCTTCCATCCTTCGAGACGCTTGCTTCGCAAGCTCCTCAGGATGAGGTCAGTAATCGTTGGCTGGCTACGCTGCCTCATCCTGAGGAGCCCGCCGCAGGCGGGCGTCTCGAAGGATGAGTTGGCCGGCGTTTTGCCAGTTGCTGCAGCGATTCGAAGTCACCGCGGATGAACGCCTCCTTCTTGGCGCGGCTCCATTTCTTCAGCTTGCGCTCGTTCTCGATGGCATCCGTGATCCGATCGAACCATTGCGAGAAAATCAGTTCCACCGGCCTGCGCGATGCGGTGTAGCCTTCGAACGTGCCGTTATTGTGCTGGGCTATTCTGACTTCGAGCGACGTCCGGGTGGTGCCGATGTAGTAACTTCCATCGGAACATCTGAGGATGTAGAGCCACGCTCCCTCGGTCATTCCCGTACACGCCCCATCCTTCGAGATGCGGCGAAGACGCCGCTCCTCAGGATGAGGCTAACTGCTGGCGTGTCGAATTCAAGAAGTGAGTTGGCAGCTCTCAAAGGATGCCCGCCAGACCACCGCTGCCTCATCCTGAGGAGCCCGCCCGCAGGCGGGCGTCTCGAAGGATGAAAGGATGTGCGCAAAAACAAAATGGCGCGGAGACCGCGCCATTTTTCAAATCATCAACTCTATCGTCGCCGAAAGAGTTATCCCCGCTTGCCGATCGAATTGTCGGCGCGGCGGTCCATCGGCAGCACGATCACCTTGGTGCCGACGCTGACGCGCGAATAGAGGTCGGTGACGTCCCCATTGGTCAGGCGCAGGCAGCCGGAGGAGACGTGGGTGCCGATCGTGTGCGGCGCGTTGGTGCCGTGGATGCGGTAGATGGTGCCGCCGAGATACATGGCGCGGGCGCCGAGCGGATTGCCGGGGCCGCCGGCCATGTGACGCGGCAGATAGGGCTGGCGCGCGATCATCTCCGGGGGCGGGGTCCAGTCCGGCCATTCCGCCTTCTTGCTGATGGTCTGCACGCCGGACCAGGTGAAGCCGTCGCGGCCGACGCCGATGCCGTAGCGGATCGCCCGTCCGCCGCCCAGCACGTAATAGAGATAGGTGTTGGGGGTATCGATGATGATGGTGCCGGGCGCCTCGCGGCTGGCGTAGCTGACGATCTGGCGCTTCAGGCGCGCCGGCAGCTCGGCCACGGTGCCTTCGTCGTCGGAAGGTGCTGCCTGCGCCGGCGGCGGTGCGGCTTGCACCGGCGGGGTCATGATGAAGGGAAACAGCTGCAGCGGCGCGGCCGCGGCGGAGCCCGAAAATGCGAAAGCACCGATCGTCAGCGCGCCGACGGCGGCTGCGAGGCGGGAATTCAGCCTGAATGAGTTGAACATCGGTCGTCCCCTGTTTGCGCCTTGCGCGCCATTTTGGCGCGTCGTTGGGGAAACCAGTACCGATCAACCGTTTCAGGACGTTTGCACAATGTCGCCAAAATGGTTTCATCGCGGTAAGAATTGTTTCATCGCCGGCCTCTCGACGACATAATACGGCGTGGGGTTATTCATTCCCGACCCCGGGCGGTAAATTTTTATCGATTGGTTTCAAGCGTTTATAGGGGTGCGGCTCGCCGAGCTAGAGAGCCCGCATGCGTGCCGGTTCGGAGCCTTCGGAGGCGAGGCCGATGGCGGCGCGGCGGTCGGCTACCGCGTGGTTGAACTGGTCGAGCACGAGGCTGATGGCGGCCAGATCGCCTTCCTCGATCGCCCCGTCGTCGTAGCAATTCAGCGTTTCCCGCAGCAGGCGGTCCGCCTCGGATTGCAACGCCGTCAGTTCGTCGGATGTATCCGCCAGCCGCACCTTCGAAATGATGGCGAGCAGATGATCGCGATGCTCTTCGTACTGCTCCCTCTCATCCCGCTTCAGATGGTGCCGCAGCCAGGCGCCGGCCGAGCCGAGCCCCGAGAGCACCAGAATGGCGCCCCAGATGTAGTCGGTATATTTCTCGAGGAAGGTGCGTTCGGTGCCGTCGATAAAGGCCGCCGCGCCCTGGTGCGCGGGAAGGGCGGCGTCCTTGTCGGTATCCGGCTTCTCGATCTTGGCAGCGCTCGGCACTTCCCTGGCGAGCGAGGAGCGCACGGTGAACAATTGCCGGACGAAGGCGGCGACCGCGGTTTCCGACAGCGACTTCGGCGCGATGATCAGATGGTTGACGCTGACGGTGTCGACCTTGTCCTCGGGGCGTGCGGGCGACGTATTGAAGGTGCTGCCGGGAATTTCTTCGGCTTCGTAGAGCGGATGTTTCTGGGCCAGCGCCTCCGACACCTCGATCGGCAGGAATTTCGGCTCGCCCCGCGCTTTCGCGGTGGCGGCGATGGCTTCGGTGGTGATCTTGCTGTTGAGCGGCCCCACCGCCATGAACGCGTCGATGGCGGGATCGCGCGCCATCTCGGCGATCTGGTGGGTCGCGAATTGGGTCACCGTCACCTTGTCGGGATTGACACCGGATTCGGTCAGGATCACGCGCAACAAATTGACGTTGGCCTTGGTCCGGCCGATGACGCCGACGCGATGTCCGGCGAGATCGCCGATCTCCTTGATCTTCGGCGCCGGCGGTTTCTTCGAGCCCCTGGGCGGATGGCCGGCAACCGACCACAGCACCACGACGTTCTTGCGCAGGATGGCGACCGACTGGGCGTCGGCCGGCAAGTCCAGGTCGCCGCGCGCGACCGCAAGGTCGGCTTTCTTCGCCGACAACAGCGCGATGCTCTCGACCGCGCCTTCCGTCGCGATCGGCGTCAGCCGCACCGGACTTGCATCGCGGGCAAAGGTCTGCGTCAGCGCCTGCACCAGTTTCTGGTCGTCGCTGCCGGGCGGGCCGACCGCGATGCGCAAGGTGACCGGGCGCAGCACGTAATACAGCCCGCCCGCGGCCGCGCCGAACAGGAAGATGCCCGCCGCCAGCACGAGCAGCGAATAATCGCGCCGTTTGTGGCGCCGGGGAGCGGCGCGGGATGGTTCGCTGGGGTCTGATGCCGACATTGTTGGACCAAGTTATACGAAAAAGGCCGTCGCAGCCCGAAAAACAACTATCCGCGCGGATGGCGGTTGCACCAACCCTAGCGCCGTCCCTTCGGGAGCCGTTTCGGCGGCAATGCGGCCGGCCGGCGTGGCCCGAGCAAGGGCCGGGCTTGCAATCCGGGTTGACCCTGGACGCCCGGCTGCGCCGGCGAACCCGCCCGACGCAATCCTTGCCGGTTCGGCAGGCCCGGCTGTTGCTGCAGCCCGGGACGGTTCTGCAGGTTATTCTGGCGTTGCGGTCCGTTTTGCCGCAGCAGGCCGGGCTGACCGGAGCGGTTGGGCCGGTTCGGATTGAGCAGTCCCGGATTGCCAGCTCATTGAAAGACCGGCGCGGCTGAATGGCGGGTGAACAATCGTGGATGAATGGCCACGAGGAAAAGCCCACCGGAGCGACCGGCGGGCTCTCTGATTGGTTCTGCGATTCGATCGCGCCGGTTACTTCACCCGGACCGGCACCAGATTGACCGGCTTGGCGGGCTTCGACGTCGTATACTTCACGGGCGTGGCCGCCGCGGGCGTCTCCTTCTGGAAGACCGCCTTGCAGCCTTCGCTGAGCAAGGCGCGCTGCCGGATCATGCAGGCGGTGATGCGGTCGACATTGGGAATTTCCGAACTGCACAGCCGCATCGCGTCGCCGGTGCACATCTGTTCCTGCTCCGGCGTGTGGGCCAGCGACGCCGTCGTCAGCATGCCGAAGGCCAGCGCGGTCGCGATCAGCAATTTGCAGCCGCGCGTATTAGAATCCGTGAAAGTCATTGAATGTCCCCTTGTGTGCGCCCGAGACACGCGCCGGTCCCGGGCGCCTCGTTGTGAAGAAGCTACACGGCGACCGTTTCAGGACGTTTGCGTCAAACGCACAAATTGGTTTCATCGCCTTGAGGTTTGTTTCATCGCGTCCGTTAACCGTCATTCCGGGGCGCACGAAGTGCGAACCCGGAATCTCGAAATTCCCCGATGTGCAATTGCACATCTGAGGTCTGGTCCTTCGGACCATCCCGGAATGACGAGAGAGGCAGTCTGACGCCGTCTCGCTTCAGCTGACGCGCTTCCAGGTCTGGCCGCCGCAGAACATGCCGCCAAAGGCGCAGCCCTGAACCCGCAGCGCGTTGGTCCCCTTCATCGCGATCGTCGAGTCGTAATTGCGGCCGCTGTCGGGATCGTGAATCCTGCCGGTCCATTTGGAAGCCGACGGCTTCATGTTGATCAGGATCTTCTCGCCGGTCTTCACGGCATATCCGCACAGGTTCTGCCCGCATTGTTCGATGCGGACGTTGCCCTTGTTTTCTTCGGTCGCCCAGATGCCGAGCGGCGTGGTCGGCGCCGGAGCCGGTGCGGCGGCGACGGGTGCCGGCGCGGCGGGGGCGGGCTGCGCTGCGGTGGCC
>JBAQER010000789.1:0-3990 GCA_049286845.1 Bradyrhizobium sp. | reverse complement strand
GAACAGGAACACGATCGCGATGGTGAGCAGGCCGCCTTCGAGCAGCGTCTTCTTCACGTCGGCCACCGAGTTCCGGATGCCGGTGGAGGCATCGCGCACGATGTCGATCTTCACGTCCGCGGGCAGGAAACCCTGCAGGTCCTTGACGACGCGGCGCACGCCATCGACCACCGCGATGGTGTTCTCGCCGTGCGCCTTGACGATGTCGATGGACAGCGCGCGCTCGCCGTTCACCAGCGCGGCGTTTTCCTCCTCCTGCTGGCCGTCCTCGATCTCGGCGATCGATCCCAGCGTCACCGCCGTGGTCCTGCCGCCGGCGCCGCGGCGCGCCACGATCAGGTTGCGGAAATCCTGCGGCCCGGTGAGGCGCGCGCGCAGCTGGACGATTTTCTCCTGGCTCGGCGTCAGGATCGAGCCGGCGGGCACTTCCTGGTTTTCGCTCTGCAGGGCCTTCACGACCTGGTCGGCGCCGACTTTTTGCGCTTCCATCGCTTCCAGGTTCAGGTAGACCTTGATCTCGCGCTTGACACCGCCGACCAGCGTGGCCTGGCCGACCCCGCCGACGTTCTCCAGCCGCTTCTTGATCACCTGGTCGGCGAGCGTGGTGAGTTCGCGCAGGGACCGGCCGGTGGACTGCACCGACACCGAGACGATCGGGAAATCGTCCGGGTTGAAGCGGCTGACGCGCGGCTCCTTGATCTCGTCGCGGAAGCTCGAGCGGATCAGCGCGATCTTCTCGCGCACGTCCTGCGCCGCGAGCTTGGGTTCGATCGAGAGGTCGAATTCGATGATCACCACCGACAGGCCCTCGTAGGAGCGCGACGAGAGCGTCTTGATGCCGCTGATGGTGTTGACCGATTCCTCGATCCGGCGCGTGACCTCTTCCTCGACGTTCTCGGGCGAGGCGCCCGGGTACTCGGTCTGCACCACCACCACCGGGAAGCTCACGTCCGGGAACTGCTCCACCGGCAGGCGCGAATAGGAGAACGCGCCGAGCACCAGCAGCGCGGCCATCATCATGGTCGCGAACACCGGATTGGAAATGCTGACCCGAGTGAACCACATCGCGCGTCCGGGTTATTTCTTTACCAGATCAGAAGATGCCGGACCCGAGAGTCTGGCGGTCACGCCTTCCCTCAACGAACCGAGGTTCACGCGCACGATGCGGTCACCGGCGGCGAGCCCTTCGAGCACCTGCACCCGCCCGGCGGCGTCCGGCGCGCCGACCTTCACGTTCTTGCGCTTCACGACGCCGTCCTGGATTGCATAGACGAAGGTCTGGCCGATCTCTTCGCGTACCGCAGAGGCCGGCACCGCCAGCGCGTTGTCGACGCGCGACAGTGTCAGCGCGCCCTGGGCGAACATGCCGCCGCGCAGCAGGCCTGCGCGGTTGTCGATCACCGCATAGACGCTGATGGAGCGCGATCCCGCGGTGGCGGCCGGGTTGATGCGCTCGATGCGGCCGGCGAATTCGCGTTCGCCAAAGCCCTCGACGCGGAAACTCATCGTCTGACCGACTCTCACCTCGCCGATCGCCGCCGGCGGCACCGAGGCTTCCAGCTGCAGCTGCGACAGGTCGACGATGCTGACGACCTTGGCGTCCAGCGCAACGCGCTCCCCGGGTTGCGCGTGCCGCAGCGAAACGATGCCGGAGAACGGCGCAACCAGCACCGCGTCGCCCTGCGATTTGCGCGCCACCACCAGCTCGGCGTCAGCGGCATGCAGCTTGGCGATCGCGACGTCGTGGTTGCTCTGGATGTTGTCGAAGGCGCTTTGCGAGATGAACCCTTTGTCGAGCAGCGCCTTCTGCTGGTTGCGGTTCTTCTCGGCCCACACCTGCTGGGCCTTCGCGGCCGCGACATCCGCTTCGCGCGCGGCGACCCTGGCCCCGACTTCGGTGAGGTCGATGCGCGCGAGCATCTGGCCCTGCTTGACATTCTCACCTTCGCGCACCGTGACCGCCACCAGCTCGCCCGCGACCTTGGCCTTGACGGTGGCTTCGGTGAGAGGCGCGAGCGATCCGGTCAGCGGCAGCGAGCGCTCCAGGGCGCCGGGTTCGACGACGTAAAGGTCGTTCGGCAGGAATTCGGCGACCGGCGCGGCGGCCACAGGCTTTTGCTCGGCGCGCTTGCCGCGCACTGCCGCGTAGCCGGCTGCGGCCAGCGCGACGACGGCACCCGCGGTTACGACGATCTTCAATACGCGTTTCATGATCCGGTCCTCGCCAGCCCTCGCGACAGCATCTCGACGTGCGCGCTCATCAGCGCGGCCGGATCGATGCGTTCGTCCGAGCAGCATTCCAGGGAATTGCGCCACAGGGAGATCAGCAGCATCGGCGCTACCAGCAGGTGCGCGGTGTTCTCGACGTCCACGTCCCTGAATTCGCCGCGCTCGATGCCGCGGCGGATGATCGCTTCCACCGTTTCCCTGCCGGGACGCACTACTTCGGCGACGTAGAAGTCTGCGATCTCCGGGAAATTGCGCGCCTCGGCGAGGATCAGCTTCGGGATGCCGGAAATGCGCGTCGAGCCGATCTTGTCCCACCAGCCTTTCACCACCAGGCGCAGCAGCTCGAAGGTGCTGCCCTGGTACTGCGAAATCTGGCCGCGGAATTCGACCATGCGCGCGACCAGCGCTTCGCGCACCACCGCCTTGAAGAGCTCTTCCTTGTTGGCGAAGTAGAGATACAGCGTGCCCTTGGAGATCCCCGCGCGCAACGCGACATCCTCCAGGCGCGTAGCGGCATAACCGCGCTCGACGAACGACTCCAGCGCGGCGGCGGTGATTTCTTCCGGGCGTGCGTGCTTGCGGCGCGTCCAGCGAGGTTCGTTTTTCGGGTTGGCTGCCATTCTGAAAAATAATAACTGACCGGTCAGTAATATAATGCTGCGCTGCCGAATCGTCAAGGGGCGCAGAATCTTGCCCCTACGCAGGGGTCCTGCCCCCGAGGGTCGGGGAGCGGGTGAGAGAGTCCCTCAACACCTGATGCGGGTAATGCCGCCGAAGGAAGCGCCAATGAACGCCAATCCCAAGTTTCTTGCTGCCACCGCCCAAGTCGACGACGCGGCGGTTAAGCCTCTCCCCAACTCGCGCAAGGTCTACGTCGGCGAGCTGCGCGTGCCGATGCGCGAAGTCAGCCAGGCCGATACGCCGAGCATGTTCGGTGGCGAAATGAATCCGCCGGTTTACGTCTACGATTGCTCAGGGCCGTATACGGATCCGGCGGCGAAGATCGATATTCGCTCAGGCCTGCCGGCCTTGCGCGAGCCGTGGATTCTGGCGCGGAACGATACCGAATTGCTCCGAGAGCCCTCGTCGAGCTTCGGCAAGGAAAGGCTGGCCGATCCCAAGCTCGCCGAGCTGCGATTCAATCTGAAAAGGAATCCGCGAAAAGGCAAAAGCAACGTTTCGCAGATGCATTACGCCCGCAAGGGCGTCATCACGCCGGAGATGGAGTTCATCGCCATCCGCGAGAACCTGCAGCGCGAGGCGTACATCGAGAGCCTGAAGGCGACCGGCAAGACCGGCGAGAAGATGCTCGAACTGCTGATGAAGCAGCACCGTGGAGAATCGTTTGGTGCCTCCATTCCTCAGAAAATAGATGCTGAATTTGTAAGATCAGAAGTTGCTCGCGGCCGGGCGATCATTCCCGCCAACATCAACCACCCGGAATCCGAGCCGATGGTCATCGGCCGCAATTTCCTGGTGAAGATCAACGCCAACATCGGCAACTCGGCGGTGTCATCGGGCATCGGCGAGGAGGTCGAGAAGATGACCTGGTCGATCCGCTGGGGCGGCGACACGGTGATGGATTTGTCCACCGGCAAGCACATCCACGAGACGCGCGAGTGGATCATCCGCAACTCTCCCGTGCCGATCGGCACCGTGCCGATCTACCAGGCGCTGGAAAAGGTGGACGGCAAGGCCGAAGACCTGACTTGGGAAATCTACCGCGACACGCTCATCGAGCAGGCGGAGCAGGGCGTGGAC
>JBAQER010000788.1:0-3097 GCA_049286845.1 Bradyrhizobium sp. | reverse complement strand
CAACTCATCGAGCCCCGGCGATCCGATGCATGAGGTCTGAAGCAGGTAGCCGTCGCACATGAGCCGCATCGCCACGCTGCAGGTTTGCCAGCCGCTGGCGATCAGCCCGCCAAAGGGCGAGGACTTCGCCGCCTCTTCGTCCGTGTGGTAGGTCTGCGGATCGTATTCGCGCGCGAACGTCATGATCTCGCGCGACGTGAGCGTTCTCGGCTCCGACTCGTATTGCCAGCCGGGCGTGAAATCTTCCCAATAGTATTTGATCGTTGTCATCCGTATGGGCTCCGCTGTTTGGGCTATCTCTGGAACTTTTCCTGTGGAGCTCGGCGGTGAGTGACTTGGCTCGCCATTCAACGTACGCCGCGTCGGAACTTCTCAGGACTTCGCTTTCTTCGAAGGTTTCGACTTGCCGGAACTGTTGAGGGCGACCGCCTGGCGAAAGAGCGCCTTGAAGGCGGACTGGTCAACTGCTTCTCCTTCGTGGATGTCGATCGCGCGGCGTACGTTGCCGTCGAGACTCGCGTTGAAGAGACGGGCCGGATCGTTCAGAGACGCGCCCTTGGCGAAGGTAAGCTTCACGACGTTCTTGTAGGATTCGCCAGTGCAGATGATGCCGTCGTGCGACCAGATCGGAGTGCCCATCCACTTCCACTCCTCGACGACGTCCGGGTCTGCCTCCTTGATGAGCTTGCGCATTCTGCCGAGGGCGTCCCCACGCCAGCCCCCGAGGTCAGCGATTTTTTTCGAGATGAACTCCGATGCCGGCTGGCCTTCCGTCGCGCCCGACTTTTTCATGTCTTCATCCCGGAAACCACCCGATGGAACTTTCCTGACGTATCAAGCCAAGCCGGCGGGCCGCGCCGACGTCCGCAAAGCCGAAGCGCCGCCGCCCCGTCCGGTTGAGCGCAGGGTCAGGGCTCCAGCTTAGCGAAGTACACACTGAGCGCCTCAATGGTCGGGTCGCCAAGTCTTTCGGCCGCTGCGGGAATGGCCGGATGTGCCCGCACGCCACGTTTGAACTCGCTTATTTTCAGTTCCAGGTAGCGGGGAAGTTGACCGGCAAGTCTGGGGGTTTCCTTTCCTCCTCGATAGTCTTCTGAATGGCAACTGGCGCAATTCAGCTGTTTGGCGGTCGCTGCGCCCAGTTCGATCGTCTTTCGATCTGGTTCGGTAGCAAACCGGGCCGGCTTGGCGCGCTGAGAGGAAAAATAGTCGGAAATGTCCTGGATGTCCCTTGCGGACAGCCTTGCGACATTAGGCTGCATTGCCTCCTGGACCCTCTTTCCGGATTTGAAGGCATTAATCTGAGCCGCCAAATATTTGGCTGGTTGCTGCTCTAGCGTTGGCGCGCCGACGGTGGATTCAATGCGATGGCACAGCAAACAAAGTTGTGCCTTTTTCTCGCCCGCTCGCGCATCGGCACAAGCATCGGACAAAGGCAAGGCAACCGCCGTCAGCGCGAATGTGATCGTCCATGACCACGGAAGAGGAGAATGTCGCATCAGTCGGCCTTAACGCTCGGCAGCAGCGGTCGCTCGAAGCGCCGTCCGCTGCATGCCATTGTTACGCCGCTCCTGCCCCAAGCGAAGACCCATTGCGCACGAGCACGATCTTGCCTATCACTCCTCCCTTCCCGAGCAGCTCCTGCGCGCGCCTTGCCTCGGCCAGAGGAAAGCGCTGCGCGATGAGCGGCTTGATCTTCTGCTGTCGAAGGAGCTCGAAAAGGGCGATCAAATCCTGCCGGAACAAAGCCGGCTTCAAACGTTTGAGCGTTTGAATGCTGTAGGGGACGATCCGTTTTCGGCCGGGGAGAAGCCAGCCGCCGGCGATGTACATCGCGTAGATGGGGATTCCATGAAGGCGATTGCGACGGCCCGTGCGGCCAGCACCCAGTCCCTCCCCACGCAGCGAGGTTGTATTGCCATAACCCACCACCCTCCCGCCCGGACGGAGAGCCTCGCGGGAATGCCAGAGGTGGGCGCCACCGATGGGGTCGAAGACGGCGTCCACGCCCTCGCTCGTGAGGCGGTGAATTTCCTTCACGAAGTCCTGATGCTGGTAATCAATCGGAATACCGCCCAGCTCGGCAACAGCCGGCGCCACTCGCGATGAGCAGGTACCGTACATCTCCAGCCCGGCAAGGCGCCCCAGTTGGAATCGCAGACGCATCCGGGCCCGGACACGGCTCTTGACCTCTCCGACGACGGTACTCCCGTCGACGGACTCCCACGTCGGACCTGCGTAGTGCTTTCCAATTGAATGCCCGGAACGATCGGCGAGAGCCGCTTCCGGAGCGCGGAAGACCCACTCGAATACCGACGGTTGATCACGCTTGGCTGCGCACTCGTAGATCTGCACGCCGGTGGCCAAAGCTTCAAGGAACACGGACTGACCGGCAGGAGCACGGAGCTGCGCGGGAACATCCGGCGGAATAATCGCCGGCCGAGTGGCACAGCCACCTGCGACCAGGACGGCGGACCAGAGAGCAAGGGCGTTCACATGGCGAGATCTCATGGCTGGACTCTCCACCGGGATCTTTATTCGACGCCATCGCGACGGGAATTGATGGCATACACGAAAAACAGGCCGACGATGAGAGGCAAGACCGCGACCGCGCGAACCGGAAGCGTGCCTTGCCGCGAGATCCAGGCAAGGGCCGCAAGGGACCGCTCGGTTCCAAACAGGGGCGTGAGCACGCCGGCGGCAACAATGAGGACGCCGATCACCCGAAGTGTTCTTGCCATGCGCGATTCCGTTGCAATCAAGAGCAGCGACGCACCGAAGACGACACGAACCGCAGCCAACCAATAAATCGGAGGCGGCGTCAAATCCGCTCTCGAACCTGGCGTTGGAGCTTGGCCTGGCCGACGGGCATTTCAACTATTCTCGTCCTGAATGCTCGGCGGCAAGCGGCGGCGGAAATGCTGCCGGCCCGTCATCGAGCACACGACCTCGTTCTTCTGGTTGAGCACGTCCCAGCGGAATTTCACCGTACCGCGAGTCGGATCCTTCTGCGATGAGGCCTGCTCGAGCACTGTCGAGTGCAGCCGCAGTGCGTCGCCGGGGCGCACCGGCTTGAACCAGCGCAGCTCTTCGAGCC
>JBAQER010000787.1:0-2108 GCA_049286845.1 Bradyrhizobium sp. | reverse complement strand
CGGCGGCGCACTCTTCATGCGGCTCGACTTGAGGTCGTTCACGTAGTTGTAGAGGGCCCGCTCGGTACGCATGTCATGCGCCTCGGGATGGCGGCGCGCCAACATCTCGGCCAATCGGCCGGCCTTGATCAGGTCCTGCACTTGCACCAGCAGCTCGGGTGGGTAGCCCTGCAGATAGGGAAGGTGGAGTTCTCCTGTTGGACGGGAAGACGAGGACATCGGGCTGATTTTCCCACGGGTGGTGAGGGCGCTTGTTCTTTACCCGCGCGAAACACGATCGCGTTTTCGTTCAGGCCCGGTTCATGGGTGCGGTCGCACCATGCAAGCACCTAACCAAAGGAGCTTCCATGATCCGCCTCTTTTCCAACAAGACCCTCATTGCCTCTGCCATCGCACTGGGCGCGGTCGTGGTGGGCTCCGCAGCCCATGCACGCAGCGACGTGACGCTGGTCGTCGACCTGAACTCGCCGCACCGCTACGTGCAGCCGGCGCCGGTGTTCGTGCAGCATCAGCAGATGCCGCTGCAGGCGCACACGGTCTACACGCAGCCGCAGACCGTGCAGTTCGGCCATGACGGTGACCGCTTCGACCGGAACGACCGCCGCGGCCGCGCGCTGAATGATGCCGACCGCGATGGCATCCCGAACAAGTTCGACCGCGATTCGCGCTTCTACGATGCGCGCGCCACGTGGCGCCATGCCCAGTGGGGCGACTTCGACCGTGACGGCGTCGTGAACCAGTTCGACCGCGCTCCGCGCAACCCGCGTCGCCATTGATCGGCACTTGAGCGCAAAAGGGGCCCGCTGCTTGGGAAGGCAGCGGGCCTTTTCATTTGGCGCTAGCGAACCGCGGCAGAAACTTCGGGCGTCGCCGGCGACACTGACTCAATTTCGACCGGCTTACGATTGGATCTTTTAGGAAGAGAACATGAAAAAGCCGGGTTCGACGGACGGCCAGTCGCCATCTGAGCTGATCGAAAAAAAATCGCCGAGCTTGGGGACTGGCGCGGGGAAACCTTGAGCAGGATGCGCAAGCTCATCAAAGAGGCAGACCCGGACGTCGTCGAGGAGTGGAAGTGGATGGGCACTCCTGTGTGGTCACACGACGGGATCATCTCCACCGGCGAGTCCTACAAGTCGATAGTGAAATTGACCTTCGCCAAGGGGGCTTCGCTGAAAGACCCGGCCAGGCTTTTCAACTCGAGCCTCGACGGGAACGCAAGGCGCGCGATTGACATCCATGAGGGTGAGGAGATCGACGCCACCGCGTTCCAGGCTCTCATCCGTGCCGCGGTGGCCCTCAATACATCCGTCGGAAAGGCAAAACGACGGCGAACGAAGTAGGCTGCGGGACACGCCTCGTCGGTGGAGGAAGAGCATGCTCATCGACTCGCGTATGGCTCGCGCGGGAACGTCGGATAGCGACTCAGGCCGCTGGGCTAGTTGTCGATCCGCATGCAACTTGTTCGTCGTATCCATGGACCAATCGGGTCCGTCAAAATTTGGAGAAGACTATGCGCAAGCTCATCGTTTCCGCTTTCATCAGTCTAGATGGCGTAATTCAATCCCCTGGCGGGCCTAGAGAAGATCCCAGCGGCGAATTCCGCCTTGGTGGCTGGATAGTTCCCTATGCCGACGAAGCCATCGGCCAAAACTTGCAGGACCTGCTCTCGCAGCCGTTCGAGTTGCTGCTGGGGCGTTGCACCTACGACATATTCGCGGCGTATTGGCCGCGCGTGCCGGCCGATTCAAACAGCCGCGCCATCGCTGACCTGTTCAACAGCGTACCCAAGCACGTGGCCACGCATCGATCCGGTACCCTTGGCTGGCAGAACAGTCATGCGCTGGAGGGCGACCTTGCCGACGCGATACGCGCGCTTAAACGTCAGGACGGCGCCAATCTATTGACGTTTGGCAGCGGCGAGATGGTGCGCCAACTGCTCGTAGCCGGCTTGGTGGACGAGCTTCGGCTTCAGATTTTTCCCGTCGTACTTGGCCGCGGCAAGCGCTTGTTCGGCGACAACGCACAAGCGTCTGCCTTCACTCTGGCGCACTCGACCAGAACGCCTGGCGGTGTGCTGATCACCCGCTACGTGCGCAGCGGCGAGG
>JBAQER010000786.1:0-3997 GCA_049286845.1 Bradyrhizobium sp. | reverse complement strand
GGTCGAGGGCAAGGTGCGGCGGGTGGCCTCGACCATCGAGCCCAACAGCCAGCTCGGCCAGGTGTTCGTCTCGGTGGTGCTGCCGCGGCGGCTGTTGGTGAATTCATCCGGCCGCGCGCTGATCAAGACCGGGCAGAGCTGCGGCATCTCGGTGCCGCTGACCGCGATCCTCTACGGCTCGGCCGGCACCGTGGTGCAGGTGGTGCGGCGGGCGCGGGTCGAGACCAAGCGGGTGGAAGTCGGCCTGATGTCGGCCGGGCAGGTCGAGATCCGCGAGGGGCTGCAGGAAGGCGACACCGTGGTGGCCCGCGCCGGCGCGCTGTTGCGCGAAGGCGATCCGGTGCGGCCGGTGGCGATGAGCGCGGCGGAGGGGAAGAAGTAGGGGGCGCGGGAAACCTGCATCTGCAGGGGCTTCATCCTTCGAGACACTTGCTTCGCAAGCTCCTCAGGATGAGGTCGATCTCAAACCCTCGTGGTGAGGAGCGCGGCGAAGCCGCGCGTCTCGAACCATGGGGCCGTTGACGATAGAACCTCAGCTGCCGGCGTTCGCCATGGCGGCGAAGGTGACGTCTTCGAGCAGGGACGACGACACCGAGGGCACCTGCTCGCCTTCGGATGCGCGGGAGATCGCGATGCGGGTCTTGTTGAAGGCGGCCTCGATGCCGCTCAGCTGCGGGTCGAGATGCGTGAGCAGCTCGGTCATCAGCACGCTGTTGGGCGCCTTGGAATCGTCGGCGACCTTGCCCGGCGTGGCCGAGGACAGGATCAACGCGTTTTCGGGAGCGACGATCGGGGCGAGGCCGTGGGAATAGGCGCGGAAGCGGCGCTCATAGGGGTTGCGGCGGGAGGCGTCGACCACGACGAGCTTGGCGCGGGCGCCCTGCTCCTTCATCGCCGACAGCACGGATTCGATGCTGACGCCGTCGCGGCGCACGTCGAATTCCTTCCAGATCTTGGCATCGACCGGGATCATGTAGCTCTCGCGGCCGGCCTGCACGCCGTAGCCGCCGAAGAACAGCAGCACCACGGAATCCTTCTTGATCCTGGATTTCATCCGGGCGACGGCGCGGCGCATGTCGTCCTTGGTGGCGTCTTCGATGACGTCGACGTCGAAACCGGACTGGCGCAGGCTCGCGGTCAGCGCGCGGGCGTCATTGATCGGCTGGGCCAGCGGCGCATTGGCGTCGGGATAATGGCCGTTGCCGATGACGAGCGCGATCCTGGAAGCCTTGCCGGCGGTATCAGTGCCCTGCTCCGAGGCGATCGCCTTGGCCGCATCCAGCGCGCGCTTGTTCAGCGCGGCATGGGCGCCGATCGCCAGCGACAGCACGCCGACCAGTGCCGCGGCAATGGTGAGCGAGCGGCGGGAGATGCTGATATGCCAGAACTTCATCTCGGTTCATTCCTGCTCATCGGCGCAGCCGCGCTCCGTTAGTCGCGTCAACGCCAATTAGGTTTGAGGGGTTGCCGGGGGTTTGCCGCCCAATTGCGCTCAATTTGCGACGCTGCAACAAGGAAACCTTTAGCCTGTAGGGGCATTTCCGGCAACCTCGTTTGGCGAATGGGCCCCCGCGGACCGCGGGGTTGATGTAAATTCCATCGATACTACAGTGAGTTACGTTTCCAATCGTGCTGCTTTATTGGGCCGAGATTGCCGCCAGATCGCGCTTTTTCGCTGTGATGTCGGTCACATTTGTAATTCGCGGGCCTTCGTATAGTTTTTCGAATGAGTTGAAAATTCAGGGCGTGCAGGGTTTCGAAGGCGGCAGCCGCGCGGTCAGCGGTGTTCCAGGCAGCCTGGCGGGACGTGCCAAACGGACCGCGACAAAGAAGCTCCGAGAGGAACCTCATGACCTTGCACAGCATCGCCGGCGCCGCCTTCCGCGCGCTGACGGCCCGGAAGGACGGCCCGTCCCTCTACGATGTGTGCGATCCCCTGCTCCTGAAATACACCGGCGGCGACCCGCATCTCGGCAAGTTCTATCGCACCGCGCTCGGCAACCCGGCGCTGCGGCCGCTGCTGCGCCGGACCGGGCTTTCCGAATTGCGCGAGGAGCCGAAGCTGCGGGCCTTGCGCGCGGCCTTGAGGCAGGCGCGCGACGACGAGACGCCGGACTGGGCCGCGATCGGCGCGCCGGTCGCCGAGCTGCTGGACACCATCGAGCTCAACCATCCCCGGCCGAGGGCAGCGCCGCCGCCGGCGCGCGCGCCCGATCTCGCCAGGATCGACGGCGCGATCAGGAGCTGCGGCGAGCATCTGTTGAAATCGTTCGGGCGCAACGGCTTCATCCCGACCTATGCCGCCTTCAACCTGATCGGCGATCCCGACCTGCGCGGCCGCGAAATGGCGATGGCGCTCACCGGGCTCAATTCGCGCGGCTACAAGAATTCGACCCTGCTGTTCAACCTGGCGCGGACCTTCATCGCCCGCTCGCCGGCGCGCGCGCTCGTCAACCCGTCGTGGAAAGGCATCGCCGAGCCGATGTGGGAGCCGATGCAGATCCGGCACCGCTCGGCCTATTACGACGCCTTCTTCACCGAGGCGCTGCTGAGCTTCGTCGAGACCGGGCTGGCCTCGGAGGATCAGGCCGGCGCATCGCGGCGCGCGATTGCCGACATGGTCGACTTCTGCCTTGCCACCAGCCGCGAGGAAGTGCGCGCCCATGACGGCGCGGCCTTCAACGTGATCACCGCGCTGGCGCCGCTGCCGCATCCGCGGTTCTCGAAGTTCTTCGCCCAGATCAAGCAGGACCTCGGCTTCGGCATCTACGTGCCGGATTGCGACACCACCGCCTGTTCGTTCTCGGCGGCGACGCAGGCGGGCTGCAGCGATCCGATCCTCGACCAGCCGCTGCTCGATTTCTATGCCGGCTATCAGGTGACGGCAGGCGCCAACGAGCCCAAGGTGACGGTGCCGCTCAACGACAACATCGATTACGAGGGCGGCGTCGTCACCTGGATCGACAATCTCGAAGGCGAACGGCCGTTCGGCAACGATCTCGACCCGACGCTCAATCTCGACATCCTCGAGGTCAGCTTCCGCAACCTGGCGCGATGGAAGGTGCTGGAGACGCCGGCGCGGCTGAAGACCGTGCAGCGCATCATCGGTTTCCAGAAGCGGCTGGCCGCAAGCGGCGCCTTCGCCGATCCGCGCTCGCATATCTATTACCTGCCGGAACTCTACTGCGCCTATTTCGGCCGCTGCTACGCAGCCTTCATCGCGCTGCCGCCTGCCGCGCAGCGCGCGATCGATCCCGACGACAGCTTCGATTTCATCCGCGGCAGGGTGCTGGCCTATGTGCAGACCGAGCTCACCGCCCACGAGATGAACGCGTTCGACGCCGCACTGGCGCTGATCGCACTCGGCCATCTCGGCGCGGACCCCGCGACCTTCACCGCGGCACTGCATTGCATCGTCGGCGGTCTCGGCGAAGGCGGCCGGCACGGGCCGTTCAAGGCCTATGAGTGGAACAAGATGAAGACCCCGACCCGCATCCTGGTCGGCGGCCCCGAGGTCACCTCGGCCTTCGTGCTGATGGGACTGGCGCTGGCGCGAAAGGCGATGATGGAGGCAAGAGCGTAGCGCTCGCGCTTCCTCACCCTCCCCTGGAGAGGGAGGGTAAGCAAGGTCATCGCGTTAAGTTGAAAGCGCCCGCAGGCCCTCAGCGCTGGTACGCGGGCCAAATCCGCAGCACAATCCGCGGGCATGGTGACGACGATTCCCTTCCTTGATGCGGCCTGATTGCATGTTCATGAAATTCCTGCTGGCGCTCGTTCTGTTGCTGCTGCCCGCCATCGCCGACGCCGCCGACATTTCAGGGGTTCCCAGGATCCGCGAGGGCGATCACATCCAGA
Source organism: Bradyrhizobium sp. (assembly GCA_049286845.1). GTDB lineage: Bacteria > Pseudomonadota > Alphaproteobacteria > Rhizobiales > Xanthobacteraceae > Bradyrhizobium. Next base: position 142 of record JBAQER010000786.1, on the reverse strand, counting down.
TCGGCCATGCCCGGATCCGGCTCGGCGGCATCGACGCGCCGGCGGCGGATCAGCTCTGCCTCAACACCAAGGGCGAGCGCTGGACCTGCGGGGTCGCGGCGCGCGACGAACTGATCAAGCATGCCGGCGGCAAGAGCTGGAC
>JBAQER010000785.1:0-3448 GCA_049286845.1 Bradyrhizobium sp. | reverse complement strand
CTTGAGGGCGCCGTCTTTCGTCATCACCTTGGCGGTCTCCTCGGGACGCTGCCAGTAGCCCTTCATCACCTGCGGTCCGGCGATGCAGATTTCCCCTTCCTGGCCGACCGCGAGGATGTTCTCGTTGTCGTCGCGAATGGTGATCACGGTGCTTGGGACGGGCAGGCCGATGGTCCCGCCGAACTCGGTCAGGTCGACCGGGTTGGTGGTCGCCACCGGCGAAGTCTCCGTGAGCCCGTAACCTTCCAGGATCGGCACCTTGGTTGCCTTCTGCCAGCGGTCGGCGACCGCCTTCTGCATCGCCATGCCGCCGGCCGACGCCATGCGCAACTGCGAGAAATCGATACTCGCGAAATCCGGATGGTTGAGAAGCGCGTTGTAGAGAGTGTTCAGCCCGCTGATGGCGCTGAAGCGGTTGTTCTTCAGTTCCTTGATGAATCCGGGAATGTCGCGCGGATTCGGGATCAGCAGGCAGCAGCCGCCATCGCGCAGCATGAACAGGCAATTGCAGGTGAGCGCGTAGATGTGGTAGAGCGGCAGCGGCGCGACCATCACCAGCGGGTCGTCCTCCTTGCGCGTCGGCGAGAACCACGCGGAGACCTGCTCCATGTTGGCGATGATATTGCGGTGGAGCAGGATCGCGCCCTTGGAGACCCCGGTGGTGCCGCCGGTGTATTGCAGGAAGGCAATGTCTTCAGGCCCGACGTCGGCTTTCTTCATCTGCATGCCCGCGCCTTCGCGGATCACGTCGTTGAAGCGGACCGCGCCGGGCAGGTTGAACGCCGGCACAAGTTTCTTCACGTTGCGGACGACGAAATTGACGATCAGGCCCTTGAAGCCGAGCAGGTCGCCGAGGCTGGCGACGACGATGTGCCTGACCTGCACCTTCGCAAGCACATGCTCCAGGGTGGTGGCGAAGTTCTCGAGGATCACAATCGCCTCGGCGCCCGAGTCCTTGAGCTGGTGCTCGAGTTCGCGCGGCGTGTAGAGCGGATTGACGTTCACGACCGTGTAGCCGGCGCGCAGGATGCCGAACACCGCCGCCGGGTACTGCAGCACGTTCGGCATCATCACCGCGACGCGCGCGCCCTTGGCGAGCCCCTTGGATTGCAGCCAGGCCCCGAAGCACGTGGAAAGCCGGTCGACATCGGCGAACGTGATGGTCTTGCCCATGCAGATGTACGCGGGTCGCGCGCGGTACTTGCCGATGTTCGCATCGATCAGGTCCGGGATTGACCGGTAGGCGTTGACATCGATCTCCGCGGGCACGCCCTTGGGATAGCTCTTCAGCCAGATTTTTTCCATCGTCACTCCTCCTGGCGGGAATTCTAGCGTGTAAGGAACACGCCTGCGTGTTAGCGACTCGCCCGCGCCCTGCCTAATGTGCGCGCGACCAGGGGCGCGGCGAGGCCGCCGGCGCCGATCGCGACATACGCCCAGACCCAGGCCGCGGCGCTTGCCTGACCGCCCGCCACGTCGAGCGCGAAGCCGAACAAGGGCGGCCCGACCATGCCGCCGGCGAAGCCGGCCAGCGAATACATGCCGAGCGCGGCGCCGCGCAGTTCGGGTGCCACCGTGCCGACCAGGCCCGCGGTCAGCGTGCCCGAATCCGCCATGACGAGCAACGCATGCGCCACCAGGAGCGCAAGAACGATCGCCCAATGCAGGGGGGCGATCAACGACAGCAGGATGCCGGTCGCGCCCGAAGCCGCCATCGCGATCAGGATCCAGCGCCCCCGCCCCATGCGCAGCGCCGCTTCATTGCCGAGGATGGAGGATGGCACCGCAACCAGATTCACCACCGCCGCGATGGCGGCGAGGTTCCAGGGAAAACCCGCGCCGGGCGCCTGCAGGCCCGCCGAGAACGCGAGGAAAGCGACCATCCAGCCGCGCGAGCCGAAAAGCTCGACGCAATGCACGGCGTAGCCCAGCGTATAGCCCGCAGCGGCACGATTGGCGAGGACCTTCCGCCAGGCCGCGACGGGGAAAAGAGTGGCCAATGAGAATTTGATTCTTTTGTTTTCCTGAACTTCAGACTTCCGAACGAAAGCAAAGACGACCATCCCCGCAAGCAGCGGGCCAGCGGAGGAAACGATGAATGCCGGCTGCCATCCGCGCGTCGCATTGAGATACCCGGCAAGCGCCAGCGACAGCGCGAAGCCAATGCCGAAGAACGAGGTGTAGAAGGCGATGTACCGGCTCTGCAAGGGCCCGGCGACACGATCCGATAGCAGGCGCAATCCGGGCATATAGGTGCCCGCGACGCCCGCGCCGAGCAGGGCCTGGAACAGCGCTGCGCTCCAGAGTCCCTCGGCGGCAAAGCCGAAACCCGCCGCGCCCGCGAAGGCGAGCAGGCTTCCGACGGCGTAGATCCGCCGGCCATCGACGCGGTCGGTGAGCGCGGTCCAGTACGAAACGGTGGCGATGTAGCCGCCGAAAAACGCGCTGCCGATCAAGCCAGCCTCCGTGTTGCTCAACTTCCAGAGGTCGCGCAAATCCGGCAGCAGCGCCGCATACGTCGCGAAGCCCAGCATCGAAAGGACGTGGGCCCCAATCAGGACTTTGGCGGCGTTCAGCGGTGCTTGAACTTCGGCTTTCTCTTCTCGACGAAGGCGGTCATGCCCTCTTTCTGGTCGTCGAGCGCGAACGCGGCGTGGAACAGGCGCCGCTCGAACAGCACGCCCTCCGACAACGTGCTCTCGTAGGCGCGGTTCACGGATTCCTTGATCATCATCGCGACCGGCAGCGAATACGCGGCGATCTTTTCGGCCACGGCCATCGTCTCTTCCATCAACTTGCCGGCCGGCACGACGCGCGACACCAGACCCGCGCGCTCGGCCTCCGCGGCGTCCATCATGCGCGCGGTAAGGCACAGGTCCATCGCCTTCGCCTTGCCGACGGCGCGCGGCAGCCGCTGCGTGCCGCCGGAGCCCGGCAGGATGCCGAGGTTGATCTCGGGCTGGCCGAACTTCGCGCCCTCCGCCGCGATCACGAGATCGCACATCATCGCCAGTTCGCAGCCGCCGCCAAGGGCGTAGCCGGCCACGGCCGCGATCACCGGCTTCCTGATGTTGCGGATATGCTCCCAGTCGCGCGAGATGTAGTTGGATTTATAGGCGTGCTGGAAATCGAAGTCCTTCATGGCGCCGATATCGGCGCCCGCGGCGAAGGCCTTGTCGTTGCCGGTGATGACGATGGCGCCGATCCCGTCATCGGCATCGAAACCGTACAGCGCCGCGCCCAGTTCCTGCATCAGCCTGGGTGCGAGCGCGTTCATCTGCTTGGGGCGGTTGAGCGTGACGAGCGCGACGCGCCCCTTGACCTCAGCGGTGATGAATTCGTAGCTCATTTGCCCCCAAAGCGCTGTAACGCACAGTGAAACGACGATTATCCCTCCAATCTGCATCGGTGGTGGCTGGCAACGGCCCACGCAAGTCAACCCTTAGGA